>NZ_JBVJHZ010000020.1:0-94437 GCF_055586545.1 Glycomyces sp. NPDC050141
CCCGCCCCCGCCCCCCCCCCCCCCCCCCCCCCCCCCTCCACCTCCCCCCCCCCCCCCCCCCCCCCCCCCCCCCCCCCCCCCCCCCCCCCCCCCCCCCCCCCCCCCCCCCACCACCCCATGTTGAAAGGAGAACCCGGCCGTGACCACTCTCAGCCGTGACGCCCAGGGGCGCTTCCTCGCCACCGAAGCCGCTGCCAGTCCTGTCCGCGCGCAGACGCTGCCGCACCTGCTGGCCGCCGCCGTGGCCACCGAAGCCACCATCGCGTGGGCCATGGCGGCCTTCGCCGGGCTGCTCGGCCTGGTCATCGCCGCCACTGTGGCCGCTACTGCCGTTGCCGCCGTTGGTATCGCGATCGCCGCGAAGGCCCGCTCCTGGCCCCGCACCCGCGTCCTCGCCGCCCTGGCCGCCCTCGCACTCGCTACCGTCTGGTCGCTGGTGTGGATCACCACCGGACCGTCCCTGGTCACCGCCGCTGTCGGCGTCACCGTGTGGCTCCCGGTGTCCTGGCCCTGGTGGGCGCCACGGCGTCTGGCCAACCCCGACCCGAACGCCGTCCCCGAGCCTGAGGTCCTCGAAGGCGAGATCGTCGAACCCGAACCCGAGCCGGAACCCCAGCCGGGCCCGGCCGAGCAGCTGGTCGCGAAGTGGGCCGAGCGGATCGGCAAGCCCAGCGGGGTCCTGGCGGGCACGGTCCTGGCCTTGGAGACCGAGACCGAGCACACCCTGGTCTTCGGCCTGCAACTGGTGCCCGGCACGCAGACGCTGTCCGACGCGGTCAACGCCGCGCCGAGGATCGCCTCGGGCTTGAACACCTTGGTGCCCAAGGTGATCATCGAAGACCACCCCGACTTCGAAGACGCCTCCCTGGGACGCCTGACCGTGGTCACCGGCCGCCCGATCGGCGACACCGTGCCCTACACCGGGTCGACCTTCGACCGCGCGACCGAGCAGATCCGCCTCGGCCCCCACACCGACGGCGACGGCACCGCGAACTGGCGGGTGTTCGACCCCAACACCTTCCACGGCGGGTTCGTCGTCGGCCAGAAAGGCTCGGGCAAGTCCCGCATCGCCGACATCATCTGCCACTCCCTGACCGCTGACGGCCGCACCGTGATCTGGTACGGCGACCCCGAAGACGGCGCGTCGTCCTCGGCCCTGTCGGCCAACGCCGACTGGTGCGCCCGCGGCATGGGCGCCATCCGCACCATGCTCGCGTCCGCGCAGCGCGTCATGCGGTTCCGCAAGGCCGAGAACGCCGTTGAAGGCTGGGACGGGTTCACGCCCTCACCGGCCCGCCCGGCGCTGCTGATCGTCGTCGACGAGTTCTCCACCGCCTGCAAGGACAAGCAGATCCGCGAAGCCCTGCTCGACATCGCCCGCCGCGGCCGCAAGGTCGGCATGGGCATCCTCGGCCTCGACCAGCAGCTCGACCTGAACACCTTCGGCGAAGAAGCGCTGCGCAACAACATCATCTCCTCCAACCTGATCATGCTCAAGACCTCCACGAGCAACACCAAAGACCTCGTCGGCGGCGTCGCCAAAGGCATCGACCCGACCCAGCTGCCCGACATCCCCGGCTACGGGTACCGGTCCGCGCCGACCGGCGGCGACGGCCGCGCGATCGGACGCTCCGCGCCGTTCCGCGCCTACCACCTCGGCGACGACTCCGGCGCCTCGATCCGCTGGTTCGACCAGATCCCCGAAAGCGACCGCGCCCGCCTGGACCTGGCCTCGGCCACCAACGCCGGACCCGCCTACACCAACCGGAACGCCACCGACACCATGCAGCTCGCCGCGATGCGCGCGCTCGTCGAGTCCAGCCGCGCCGGCATCGCACCCGCCGAGCACGACCACGGCGAGACCGACACGGCCGCCGAGGAGACCGGCGGCCACTACGGGCAGGTCATCGACTTCCCCGCCTGGGCCCAGTTCGACCCTGCCGCCGGGGCCGAAGCCGCTCTCACCGACACCGCCCGCCAGGCCCTCGACCTCATCCGGCGCGGCGTCAACCAGCCCGTGAAGCTGCGCGAGGCCCTGGGCCTGTCCGAACGGCAGGTCTTCAACATCCTCGAGACCCTCACCGCCGACCCCGCGCTCATCCGCAAGACCGGCCACGGCCGCTACGAAGCCGCCGCCACCAGCAACGACCACAAGGAAACCCATGCCTGACGACCCGATCGCACCCGACTTCACCGAGATCCACACCAGGGCCACGTTCCACCTCGAAGAGGCCATGCGCACCCTCACCGCCCGCTACCCGTGGTGGGCAGGCCAGCGGCCCACCGGCGTCCAACGCGGAGCCATGCGCCGCGCCGCCCGCCACACCCGCCTCGCGCTCAAACACCTCAACCTACCCGCCGCAGCCCCCAGCGACTCCGGCCCGAACCCGCACTAGCGCAACGGAAGGCCACCCGTGCACAAGTACCTCGTCAGCTACCTCCACATGCACCGATCACAGATCGCCTACGGCAACACGTACGTCACCAGAGCCCACCCGATCGACTCCGAGCAAGCGGTCGACGAAGTCGCCGCGTTCCTCAGCAAGAACATGCGCATGAGCAGCCTCACCATCATGGGGATCTTCAAGCTCTCCGCCTGACACCACAAGCCCGACAACGACATTCACGCAAGGAGCATCCATGGACAGCCGCAAACTCCGACACCGACTCGAATGGCTCGCCCAGCAGGCCAAGGTCATCGCCAAGTCCGTCGTCAACGGCAACCACGCGTTCGCCGCCGAAGAACGCCCGCGCCTGGCCAAGGCCCGCGCCGAAGTCATCGAACTCATCCCCGCCCGCGACCGCAAGGCCGCCATCCCCAAGCTCGACCGGATCGTCGCATGCGCCGACATCATCGAGCAGCACCGCTGGGACGCCTGGCAGGCCCGGCGGAAGGCCGACCAGATGCGGCACAACGCCGAAGCCGACCTCATGGAGGCCGAGATCGAAGCCCTGATCGTCGAGATCTCCAACAACCTCGGCAGCCGGTAAGCCCGGCACCACAACCGACGCCGCAGCTCTCGGCGCCGCCCCGCCACCGATCGAGAGGACACCAGCCATGCCCGAACCGACCAACACCGCCTGCACCATCGACTGCAAGCCCGACTGCTCGACCTGCCACAACTGCGGCGGCGACTTCCGCCGCGGCGGGCCCTACCGGTGCGTCTGCGACGACGAACCCGGCGACTGCTGCACTGAGGGCGACTGCCTCGACTGCCTGCTCAACGCAGGACTCGACCCCGACTGCTTCTAGCCACCACGGCCCGGCCCCAACACGGGGCCGGGCCCAACGTGAACAGTGGACACCATCATGAGCTCCTGACCTGCGAAAACACCGACCATTTTCAACCTTGATGGACACCACCCCCGGTCACCTTCCTGACCAGGGAAAACAGGAGCTGAAGGTGGCCAGTGGACACCATCATCGGGGTGTGCCGGGTTACAAACCGACCCATCCCAAAACGGACAGGTGCGTTTTTGGGCGAGGTCGCGTGACCTTTCTTGCCTTTCGCCGCAACGAGGTGCACCATTTCCAGCAATCCATAACGGACAAGAACAGTCCGATATGGCACGACCCGGCCAGGGGCGATATTTCTGCACGACAAGGAAAGTGAAGAGAGGACTTGCAACGCAATGCGACACACCAAGAAGGACGACCGAGCCATGGCTGAGGCTGAAGTGGCCACGCCCGATACGGCACTGCTCGGCCCCGCCGTCCGCAACCGTCTGCTGGAGGCGGCTCTGGCATGCGCTGCGCGCGGCTGGCACGTCTTCCCCGTCATCCACGACGCCAAGCAGCCCGAGGTCAAGAACCGGTGGGAGCAGCGCGCCACGGTCGACCCCGACCGTATCCACTGGTGGTGGAGCCGCCACAACTCGAACATCGGGCTCGCGTGCGGCCCTTCGAACCTCGTCGTCGTCGACCTCGACCGCCCCAAAGGCGGCGAGCAGCGCTTCAACGCGGACGGGTCGCTCTACACCGGCGCGGTCGGCTACGACCAGCTCGCCGAAGCCGTAGGAGGTGGTGAGTCCGGGTTCGGCCAGACGTTCACCGTGGCCACCCCCTCGGGCGGCTTCCACCTGTACTTCGCCCACCCCGAGCACGGCCCCGAGTTCCGCAACACCGCAGGCAATAACGGCGGCCTCGCCCCGCTCGTCGACACCCGCTCGCACGGCGGGTACGTCCTCGCGCCCGGATCGATCATCGGCGGCAAGCCTTACGCCCCGATCTGCACGCTCGACCCCTTGCCGCTCCCGGCATGGCTCCAGACCCGTCTGCGCCCCGCAGAACGCCCCGCACCGCGAACCCTGGCCCCGGCCAGGCACATCCAAGCCGGGCGCCGCAGCGCGCGCCTGAACGCCTACATCACCTCGGCGGTTAACCGCGAGGCCCAGGCTGTCGCCACCGCACCCGAAGGCACCCGCAACCACCGCCTTTACACCGCTGCGGTCGCCCTCGGGCAGCTCGTCGCCGCCGGATACCTCGCCGAGCACGAAGCCACCGAAGCGCTCACCGAAGCCGCCCACGCGGCGGGCTTGGGCGCGAACGAGACCGCCCGCACCATCGCCTCCGGCCTGACCGCCGGAGCGAAGAACCCCCGCCACCTGCCCGAATCCACCAACTAGCAACCGCAGTAAGGAAGGAGAATCTCGTGGTCGACACCATTACCGACCTATGGGACCCCGATGACCCTGTGCTTCAGGGCTTCAGCTCAGCCGATCCCAACCGCAAAGACTCGTTCAAGCCCGCGCCTGAATCCGTTACCGGTGACGTGCTCGCGACGAACATTTACCCACCAATCCTGTGGGCGGTTCCGCACCTGATCTGCCAAGGCGTCTCGGTCATCGTCGCTCCGCCCAAGGCCGGAAAGTCCTACGCGATGATGGACATCTCGACTGCCATCGCCTCCGGAGGCAAGGTCTTCAACAAGATCGATGTCGAGGAAGGCGACGTGCTCTACCTCGCCCTCGAAGACGGCTTCGCCCGTCTGCAACGCCGGATGCTGCAAGTGCTCGACGGCGCACCGGCATCGAAGCGGGTCACGTTCCAGACCGAATGCCCCCCACTCGACCAAGGCGGGAAGGAGCAGATCGAGGACTGGATCAAGCAGCATCCCGATGCGCGCCTGGTCATCATCGACGTGCTCGCCAAGGTTCGCCCCCAACCGCATCGGGGGTCCAACGCCTACGACGCCGACTACGCCGCCATGGGCATCATCACCAGCCTGGCCAAAGACCACGAGATCGCGATCATCGTCATCCACCACACCAACAAAAAGACGCAGAAGAAGGATGACGACTTCCTGGATGAAGTCTCCGGCACCAACGGCATCGCCGGGGCAGCCGACACCACCATCGCCTTCAAACGCGGCAGGAACGACAGTGAAGCGACACTGAGCATCACTGGCCGCGATGTCGAAGAGATCACGTACAACGCGCGCTTCGACGCCAAGAAGGGCAAGTGGACAATTCTCGACAAGCTGCCCGACCGCCCGCCCACGACCGCTGACGTGATCGAGGCCTGGCTCAAGGAGCACCCCGACTCCGGGCCCACCGACATCGCCGCAGGTACAGGCATTCGAGCCAACACCGTCAAGTCGACGCTCGACCGCGACAAGAGCGGACGCTTCGCCAAGACCGGCCGCGGCAAGTACCGCGCCAACCTCGGCGACGACGACCAGGAGCCCCTACCCGCACCGTTGTAGGAACCCGACAAGTTTCAGGCCTGCCGCTTGTACCGCCTTCTAGGGCAACGATGCACCGTTTGAAACTTTCCCAGGTCAGAGGCCATCCGAAACGGTGCAAGCGGTGCAAGCGGTGCACGACCCCGAACACGAAAAAGGCCCCGGCGCGAGTCGCAAACCCGCCGGAGCCCTCAAATAGAAAGTTGAGAACACAGCATGGCACACACCCACTCCGAGTCCACGCCCGCCGACGCTATCGCGGGAGACGGCCCGGTCATGCCCTTCTACACACCTGAAGAAGCCGGACGCATCCTGCGCATCGGGCGCAGCCGGATCTACGAGGAGCTGCGCCGCTGCCGCCTGCGTTCGGTCACGGTCGGCCGCTCCCGCCGCATCCCCGCAGAGTTCCTCATCGAGTACCGCACCCTGCTCATCACTGAAGGCACCGAGGAGAACTAGACGTGAGCGACACATCATCGCAACGTAAGAAGGCCAGCCACGGTGAAGGCACCATCTACTGGAGCGACGCCGAGAACTGCTTCATCGGCGAGATCTCCCTGGGCTACAAGCCCGATGGCAGCCGTAACCGCCCGAAGGTCCGAGGCCGCACCAAGACCGAGGTGCGGAACGCCTTCAAGGAGCTCAAGGAAGACCACGCCAGCGGCATCGAACTGGGAGACAAGTACACCGTCGCTCAGGCATGCAGCGACTGGCTCAAGCGCGGGCTCCCGACGCAGCAGGCGAACACCGTCGAGAGGAGGCGCGAAGAGATCGAGCTCCACATCGTGCCTGCTCTCGGGCGGGCGAAGCTCAAGCGGCTCACCGCCGATGATGTCGACGACTTCCTGTCGACCCTGACGACGAAGCTCTCCACGAGCACCATTCGGCGGGTCCTCGGGACGCTGCGACGCGTGATTCGATTTGCCCAGCGGCGCAACAAGGTCGCGCGCAACGTTGCCGAACTGTGTGACGCGCCCGCAGGGAAGGCCGGGCGTCCAAGCAAAGCGCTGACCCTTGAGAACGGCAAGGCGATCGTGCGCGAGTGCCGCAAGAGCAGTGAGACTTGGATCTACGCGTATGTGGCGCTGTCCATGTTCACCGGGGTACGCACCGAGGAAGCTCGGCCGCTGCGATGGGAACACACGCATCTCAATCCGATCAAGGGAGAGCGATGCTCCTGCGGGCGCATCCACGGAGACGACCTGCCGCCACACGTCGAGGTCTGGCGCTCAGTGCGCATTCACGGCGACACCAAGACTGAGAAGAGCCGCCGCACGATCGCTCTGCCCTCATACGTGCTCACGATCCTGGAAGACCACCGCGTCAAGCAGATCGAGGACCGCAAGCGCAACAAGCACAAGCATGAGGGCATCGTCTACGTCTTCGGTACCCGGCACGACACTGTGAAGGAGGCGCGCAACGTGCGGCGCTTCTTCCGGTCGATCGTGACCAAGGCGAAGGTGGCAGGGGAGTGGACGCCCCGGGAGCTGCGACACACCTTCGTCTCCTGGATGTCGGATCAAGGCGCGACCGATGAGTTGATCGCCGATCTTGTCGGTCACGTCAAGACCTCCACTACGCGGACGGTTTACCGCAAGCAGTTGCGGCCGGTCATCACCAAGGGGACCGACCTCCTTGACGGGGTCTTCGGAAAGGACTTCTTGAAGGACGAATAGCACCGGGATGGCCCCGGATATGGCGACAAACGGCCCGCAGCGGAATTCCGCTGCGGGCCGTTTTGGCTGGTGGGTGCTACAGGGATCGAACCTGTGACCACCTCCTTGTAAGGGAGGTGCTCTACCGCTGAGCTAAGCACCCGGAGGGCGCGCGGAAGCGCGCCGAGCCTGAGAAAGGGTACCTGAACGGGGACTCGGGCGCTCGTGGCGGGTGCGGTGGGCGTCCCGGATCGTGGGCGGGGGAGAGGCGTCGGGCACAGCCCGGAATTCAGTGGAAGCTTCAAGTGTTGGGCATTGCGTGGAAAAACTACGCGTTGACATCTGGTCCGACATCGCCTGCCCGTGGTGCTACGTCGGCAAGGCCCGGTTCGACAAGGCCGTGCAGCAGCTCGACGGCAAGGTGGACGTGGAGGTCCGGCACCGGTCCTTCGAGCTCGACCCGCACCGCGAGCCGGGCGACACCGCGCCGGTCGTCGACATGCTCGTCAAGAAGTACGGCATGAGTCCCGCGCAGGCCCAGGCCGGCGAGTACCGCCTCCAGGACCTCGCCAAGGCCGAAGGCCTCGCCTACCAGGCCGAGGGCCGCGACCACGGCAACACCTTCGACCTGCACCGGCTCCTGCACCTCGCCTCCGAGCGGGGCATCGAAGCCGAGGTCTGGAAGGCCTTCTACGCCGCGAACTTCGCCGACGAGGCCTCGATCTTCGAACGCGACCGCGTCATCGAGGTGTCCGTCGCCGCCGGGCTCGGCAAGGACGAGGTCCTCGCCGTGCTCGACGACCCCGAGGCCTACCGCGAGTCGGTCCGCGCCGACCAGGCCGAGGCCGCCGCGCTCGGCGCCACCGGCGTGCCCTTCTTCGTCGTCGACGAGAAGTACGGCGTCTCCGGCGCCCAGCCCACCGAGCTGTTCGCCGAGATCCTCGAGAAGGCTTGGGGCGAAAAGCGACCGGCGCTCACCCAGATCAGCGGCGCCGAGGACGCGGAAGCCTGCGGCCCCGACGGGTGCGCGCTCTAAGAGCGTTCCAGGCGCAACTGGCGAAACCTTCACGAACGGGCACCTCCGGGAATATCCTGAGGCGAATTCCGCTCGATCGAGGAGGCGATAGCCATGCCGATGGACCGCGAGACACAACTCAGGCTGGTGAAACTGCGCGACGACACCGGCGTGCTCTCGCTCTACGTCAACGCCGACCCCCGGCAGGAAGGCTCACAGCCGCCCTGGAAGACCCGGCTCGACCAGGGCCTGAAGCATCTGCTCGAATCCGTCGACAACGGCACGCGCTCCATGCTCGGCCGCCGCCTGGAGGAGATGAAGCTCGACCTCGAGCAGCTCGTCCGCCCCGGCGCGCCCGGGATCGGCCGCGCGCTGTTCGTCGGCCTCGCCAGCGGCCAGACCTACAACGTCGAGATGCAGACGCCGCTGACCGACCGGGTCGCCCTCGCCCCCCGCTCCCACATCGCCCCGATGTTCGGCGCCTGGGCCGAGGGCTCCCCGATCGGCATCGCCGTCGTCGACGGCAAGGGCATGCGCCTCCTCGACAGCCGCTTCGGCAAGTGCGAGGAGGTCTCCGGGCTCCACTTCGAGCTCGACACCGCCGAATGGCGCATCATGCGCGGCCCCAGCGCCTCGCACAGCGCCTGGGGCGGGCGCGACGGCGCCACGTCGAACAACCAGCACGACCTCTTCGACTACCGCATCGCCGAGCACCTGCAGAAATTCCTCGCCGCCGCCCACTCCTCCCTTGAAGAGCACGTGGCGACCTTCGGCTGGGAGCTGCTGGTCATCACCGGCGAACCCGAACTCGTCGAGGCGTCCTCCAAGTCGCTCAGCAACGGGTTCAAGGCCGAGATCGTGGCCTCGCAGCTGGTGCTCAGCCAGTCCACTCCCGCGCAGATCCAGCAGTCCCTCGCGCCCGAGGTCGCGGCCGCGCGGGCGGCCCGGGACACGCGCCTGACCACCGACTTCGCCGAGTCCCCGCGCAAGACCGTCGCGGGCTCCGAGGCCGTGCTCGACGCGCTCCAGGGCGGCCGGGTCGACCGGCTCGTCATCGAGCGCGACTCGGTGTGGAGCGGCCGCCGCATCCCCGACGGCACGGTCCTGGCCGACTCGATCGCCCCAGGGGAGCCCGAGCTGGCCGCGGCCATCGCGGACGCCCAGCTGGGCGAGGCGATGATCGAGATGGCGCTGGCCTCGGACGCGCAGGTCTCGATCCTCAGCGACGGGGTCGGGATCGACGAGAAGGCGGGAGGCGTCGGCGCGTTCCTGCGCTGGTGAACACCGCTTGAGCAATCAAGTTAGGTTATGCTAACCTATCTCCGGCAGTACGATCCAGGGCCGCGGGTTTCTCACCTCCCGCGGCCCTGAGCCGTACCCGGGTCCGGCGAGTCGAGCCGGAAGCCGGTCGCGGAGGCGAAGCGGACCATCCCCGCCTCCGCGGCACTGCCGCTTTAGGAGCATGAACGCGCGCCCTCCTCTTTTCGAGGAGGGCGTTTCGCATGGGGCCCAGGTGCATTCACGGCATGTTCACCGCTTGAGGGTTGTCGGTACGCGGCATTTGTCGTTCACTTACCCTCCACCCGGTTTCATCCTGAGATATAGAGGTTCCCATGACCACCATCCTCAGTAGACGAAATGTCCTCGGCGCCGGCCTCGCGGCCGGCGCCGCCACCCTCGCCGCCACCGCCTTCCCCGGTGCGGCCCAGGCAGAAGAGGCCTTCGGCGGCCCCCTCATCGGCCAGGCCCGCGGCGACCAGCTCCACGTCCTCTCCTTCAACCTCCGCTACGAGGGCGGCGACCCCGCGCCCCGCACCTGGGACGAGCGCCGCCCCCTCGTCGCCACGGTCCTCAAGCGCGAACGCCCCACGATCCTGCTCACGCAGGAGGGCCTGTACGGCCAGAACCAGGACGTCCTCGAAGACCTCAAGGACCACGACTGGATCCACCTCGGCCGCATGGGCGGCTCCCGCAGCGAGGCCACCGCGGTCTTCTGGGACCGCAAGCGCCTCAAGGTCCTCGACTACGACCACCTGTGGCTCTCCGACACCCCGCTGCTCATCGCCTCCAAGGGCTGGGGCAACAACGTCGTCCGCATGCTCACCTGGGTCCGCTTCCAGGACCTGCGCACCGGCAAGGACTTCTACGTCGTCAACAACCACTTCGACCACCAGTCCGAGCCCGCCCGGCAGAAGGGCGCGCAGATGAACCTCGACGTCATCGCGCCCTGGACCTCCCCGGTCATCGTCGCGGGCGACTTCAACCAGGTCCCCGAGACCCCGACCTACCAGATCCTCGCCGACGGCGGCCTCGTCGACACCATGCTCGCCGCCGAGGAGCCCGCCACCCCCGTCTACGCGACCTGGAACGGCTGGGACCCCGTCCCCACCGAGACCGGCCGCCGCATCGACTGGATCCTCACCACGCCCGAGGTGCGCATCCTCAGCGCCGCCGTGAACACCTACTCCAAGGACGGGCGCACGCCCTCCGACCACTGGGCCGCGCAAGCGCTCCTCGAGCTCCCGTAAACGGACTCCGGGGCGGCGGCAGCGCGGATACTTTAAAAAGGTGAACGACGCGCTGATCGCCGCCCCGCCGGGCGCAACGGACGGGAGCCACCCGCTGCTGGGCCCCGTAGAACCGCCGTTCCTGCACGTCATGACCTACAACCTCAAATCCGCCTCCGGCCGCGCCCCGCACTCCTGGTGGAAGCGCCGCCCCCTCGTCAAGGCCGTCCTCGAGAACGAGCTGCCCACGGTCATCTGCACCCAGGAGGGCCGCTTCCGCCAGCTCCTCGAACTCCGCGAGGACCTCGACGGCTACGACTGGGTCCACCTCGGCCGCGCGGGCGGCTCCCGCAGCGAGGCCACCGCGATCTTCTGGGACGCCGCCCGGCTCGTCCCCCTCGAATACGACCACCTCTGGCTCTCCAAGCGCCCCAACGTGATCGGCTCGCGCAACTGGGGGAGCGGCACCGTCCGCATGCTCACCTGGGTCCACCTCGAGGACCGCGCCACCGGCAACCGCTTCTACGTGGTCGACAACCACTTCGACCACCGCTCCGAGAAGGCCCGCCGCAAAGGCGCCGGCATCCTCCTGCACGCCGTCGCGCGCTTCCTCGACCCGGTGATCGTCGCCGGGGACTTCAACTGCGGCCCCGACTCCGCGACCTACCGCGCGCTCACCGGCGGCGGCCTCGCCGACACCTGGGAGTACGCCGCCGAGCACGTCACCCCGAACTGGGCCACGTTCAACCGCTGGCGCCCCGAGCCGAGCGAAGGCCCGACCCGCATGGACTGGATACTCGCCAGGTCCAGCCGGGACTGCGCCATCGAGGTCCACCGCATCGGCGTGAACGCCTACACCGAAGGCGGCCTCACCCCGTCCGACCACTGGCCCGTGCAGGCCGTGATCAGGCTCGTGCCCCGGCGGGCGCGGCCTTCGACCCGAGGTACTGCCTGATCTCGCCGACCGCCGCCCGACCGGCCCGGTTCGCGCCCACCGTGCTCGCCGACGGGCCGTAGCCCGCCAGGTGCACGCGCGGATCGGCCGCCACCCGGGTCCCGTCCATGACGATCCCGCCGCCCGGCCCGCGCAGTTGCAGCGGCGCGAGATGGTCCAGCGCCGCCCGGAACCCCGTGGCCCACAGAATCGTGTCGACGGGGATGAACCGCCCGTCGTCCCAGCTCAGACCTTCAGGAGTGATCCGGTCGAACATCGGTAGCCGCTCGAGCACCCCGGACTCGCGCGCGGCCCGGATCTCGGGCGTGAGCGGCACGCCCGTCACCGAGATGACCGACTGCGGCCGCAGTCCCCGCCGCACCCGCTCCTCGACCATCGCGACCACCTCGCGCCCCCGGTCCGGGTTGAAATCCCCTGCGCGCCACTGCGGTTCGCGTCGCGTGAGCCAGTGCGTCGAAGCAGCGAGCGGGTCGATCTCCAGCAGGTGCTGAATCCCGGAGATCCCGCCGCCGACCACGGCCACGCGCCGACCCTCGAACTCCCAGGGACCGCGGTACTGCGCCGTGTGCAGCTGGCGGCCGCTGAATCGGTCCTGCCCGGCGTACCGGGGCCAGAACGGGCGCTCCCAGGTGCCGGTCGCGTTGATGAGCGCCCGGGTGATCCAGGAGCCCTGGTCGGTGACGACCTCGAGCCGCTTGTCCGGGAGCGACCGCACCGCGCTCACCGAGACGGGACGGCGCACCCGCAGGTCGAACTCGCGCTCGTAGTCCGAGAAGTAATTGGAGATCACACCGGACACGGGCGTGGACGGGTCGGGCTCGGGCACGTCCATGCCCGGCAGCCGGTAGACCCCGTTCACCGTCGCGAACGTCAGCGTCGGCCAGCGGAACTGCCACGCGCCGCCCGCGTGCGGGGCGTGGTCGAGCACCGCGAACCCGGTCTCCGGCTCGAAGCGGCGCCGCAGGAAGTAGGCGGCCGAGAGCCCGGCCTGCCCGGCCCCGATGACGACGACTTCGACCTCGTGAATCACCTCTACTGGAACGGTGCCGCGGCGCTGGCGATTCCGCGGGGTGAGCCCGTTCACGCCTCCGGAGCGGCGAACCTCTCCTTCAACGTGAAGGCCTCAGGAGTGGGGCCGTGCTCGCGCAGCAGCGTCAGGCGCTCCTCGGCCTCGGCGATGGTCGGCCGCTCGCCCTTCGGGACCCACCACATCGCGGTGTACGCGTCGGTCAGGTGCTCGAACCACTCGCGGCGGCGCTGGAGGTACGCGCGGTGCACGTCGCCGTACACATAGGAGTGCAGGGCGTCCGGGGAGGTCCACACCGACATGTTCACGATCAGCCAGCCGTCCCCGAAGAAGCGGAAGTCGGTCGCGTCCGTGCCGTCCTCGCTGACGAGCCGCCAGACGAAGCCCTCGGCGGCGTCGGCCGCCGCGTTCACTTTCTCCAGGCCCGCCAGGAAGCCGCGGAGTTTCGGGGTGTGCAGCGGCGCGAGCAGTCGGGCGATGTTCACCTGCGCCAGTTCATATCCGTCGGTCATGTCGGAAAGCCTGCCAGCGCCGCACCCCCATCGTCAACGCCCGCAACAGGAACCCAGTCGCACCCCAGTCGACTGGGATCTCAGTCCCCGAGCGGCGTCAGGAATTCGAGCCGGTTGCCGAAGGGGTCCCGCGCATAGCAGCGCCGGTAGCCGGGGAAGTCCGCGTCCCACGCGACCGGGTGCCCGGCCGCTTCGAGGCGCGCGGCGAGCCCGTCCAGGTCCGACACGAGGATGCCGGGGTGGGCCTTCACGGAGGGCACGTGGCCCGCGTCCACACCCAGGTGCAGTTCGAGGGCGTCGGTGCGCAGCCACAGGCCGCCGCGCTTGGCCAGCTCCGGCGGTTTCTCGACCTCGGTCATCCCGAGGACCCCGACATAGAACGCGCGGGCGGCCGCCTCCCCGGCGGGGCGGATCGCGAGCTGCACGTGGTGGACGCCGTAGCCGAAGGGCGAGGCGCCGCGCTGGTCGTTCATGGTTCGCTCCTTTGCGAGGGGTGGGAACGGGAAAGGGGCGGACCGTTTCCGGTCCGCCCCTTCCTATCCGTTCATGGCGCTACTGGGCCAGCAGTCCGCGCAGGACGTACTGGAGGATGCCGCCGTTGCGGTAGTACTCGGCCTCGCCCGGGGTGTCCAGGCGGACCACGGCCTCGAAGACCGTCTCGGTGCCGTCGGGGCTCACCGCGGTCACGGTGACCGTGTCCGGGATGCCGTCGTTGATCGCGGTGACGCCCGAGATCGAGACGGTCTCCTCGCCGGTCAGGCCGAGGCTCTGGTGCGACTCGCCCTCCGGGAACTGGAGCGGCAGGACGCCCATGCCGATGAGGTTCGAGCGGTGGATGCGCTCGTACGACTCGGTGATGACGGCCTTGACGCCCAGGAGCAGCGTGCCCTTGGCAGCCCAGTCGCGGCTGGAGCCGGTGCCGTACTCCTTGCCCGCGAAGATCACGAGCGGGGTCCCGGCGGCGGCGTAGTTCTGGGCCGCGTCGTAGATCGTCGAGACGGGGCCGCCGGCCTGCGTGAAGTCGCGGGTCCAGCCGCCCTCGGTGCCCGGCGCGAGCTGGTTGCGCAGGCGGATGTTCGCGAACGTGCCGCGGACCATGACCTCGTGGTTGCCGCGGCGGGCGCCGTAGGAGTTGAAGTCCTTCGGGCTCACGCCCTGGCCCTTCAGGTACTCGCCCGCGGGCGAGTCGGCCTTGATGGACCCGGCGGGGGAGATGTGGTCGGTCGTGACCGAGTCCCCGAGCTTCGCCATGACGCGGGCGCCCGTGATGTCCTCGACGGCGCCCGGCGTGGCGGGCATGCCCTCGAAGTAGGGGGCCTTGCGCACGTAGGTCGAGGCGTCGTCCCACTCGAAGGTGCTGCCGGTCGGGATCGGCAGGGACTGCCAGGTCGCGTCGCCGTCGAAGACCGAGGCGTACTCCTTGAGGAACATGTCGCGGCCGATGTTGCCGTCGACGACCTCGCGGATGTCCTCGGCGGAGGGCCAGATGTCGCGCAGGAACACGTCCTGGCCGTCCTTGCCCTTGCCGATCGCGTCGGTGGTCAGGTTGAGGTCCATCGTCCCGGCCAGCGCGTACGCGACGACCAGGGGCGGGGACGCCAGGTAGTTCATCTTGACGTCGGGGTTGATGCGGCCCTCGAAGTTGCGGTTGCCCGAGAGGACCGCCGCGACGGCGAGGTCGCCGGCCTGGACCGCGGCCGAGGTCTCCTCGGGGAGCGGGCCGGAGTTGCCGATGCAGGTGGTGCAGCCGTAGCCGACCAGGTTGAACCCGAGCTTGTCGAGGTACGGGGAGAGCCCGGCGCGGGTGAGGTAGCCGGTGACGACCTGCGAGCCCGGCGCGAGGGAGGTCTTGACCCACGGCTTGGAGAGCAGGCCGGCCTCGACGGCGTTCTTGGCGAGGAGGCCCGCGCCGACCATGACGTACGGGTTGGAGGTGTTGGTGCACGAGGTGATCGCGGCGATCACGACGGCGCCGTGGTCGAGCTCGAACTCGCCGGCCTCGGTCTTGACGGTCTGCGGGTTGTGCGGGCGGGCGCCGTTGGCCTTCTCGGCCGGGGCGTCCGAGCCGGGGAAGGACTCTTCGCCGGCTTCGTCGTGGACGTAGTTGGCGACGTCGCGGCGCCACTGGTGTCCGGCGTGGTCGAGCTGGATGCGGTCCTGCGGGCGCTTGGGCCCGGCGATGGAGGGCACGACGGTGGAGAGGTCGAGCTCGAGGTACTCGGAGTACGCGGCTTCCTTCGACGGGTCGTGCCACATGCCCTGGGCCTTGGCGTAGGCCTCGACGAGGGCGATCTGCTCGTCGCTGCGGCCGGTGAGGCGCAGGTAGTCGACGGTGCGCTCGTCGATCGGGAAGATGCCGCAGGTGGAGCCGAACTCGGGGGCCATGTTGCCGAGGGTGGAGCGGTCGGCGACGGGCACGGAGGTGACGCCTTCGCCGTAGAACTCGACGAACTTGCCGACGACGCCGTGGTCGCGGAGCATCTCGGTGATGGTGAGCACGAGGTCGGTGGCGGTGGTCCCGGCCGGGAGGTCGCCGGAGAGCTTGAAGCCGACGACGCGCGGGATGAGCATGGAGATGGGCTGGCCGAGCATGGCCGCTTCGGCCTCGATGCCGCCGACGCCCCAGCCGAGGACGCCGATGCCGTTCTCCATGGTGGTGTGGGAGTCGGTGCCGACGCAGGTGTCGGGGTAGGCGACGCCGTCGCGGGTCATGACGACGCGGGCCAGGTGCTCGATGTTGACCTGGTGGACGATGCCGGTGCCGGGCGGGACGACCTTGAACTCGTCGAAGGCGGTCTGGCCCCAGCGCAGGAACTGGTAGCGCTCGCGGTTGCGCTCGTACTCGCGCTCGACGTTGCGCTGGAAGGAGTCGGGGTTGCCGAAGAAGTCGACGATCACGGAGTGGTCGATGACCATCTCGGCGGGCGCGAGGGGGTTGATCTTGGACGGGTCGCCGCCGAGGTCGCGGACGGCCTCGCGCATGGTGGCGAGGTCGACGACGCAGGGGACGCCGGTGAAGTCCTGCATGATCACGCGGGCGGGCGTGAACTGGATCTCGGTGCTGGGCTTGGCGGCCGGGTCCCAGGAGCCGAGCGCCCGGATGTGGTCGGCGGTGATGTCCGCGCCGTCCTCGTTGCGCAGCAGGTTCTCGAGGAGGACCTTGAGGCTGTAGGGGAGGCGGTCGTGGCCTTCCACTCTGTCGATGCGGAAGATGTCGTAGTCGTGTTCGCCGACCCGCAGCGTCTCGCGGGCGCCGAAGGAGTCCGTGCTCACCATGAGAGCTCCTTGGTTTCAGAACTGAAGATCGGTCTCAGTCTGCCGCAACCTCAAGGCCAGGGAGCCGAGGTCGCGCAGAGTGGATCCGCTTCTAAACAGTACGTCCGTCTTATTTAACGGGTCCAACTGTATCACCCGGTGTCTCGCGAGGGGTTCTTAGCCGAGCCTAAGGCTGTACCCGCTCACGCGATGCGTTGCGGGGGAGGGCTTTTGAAGAGGGAGTCGCATCCGGGCCGGATCTGGCGCTTTAAAGGCCGGCGGCGGCTGGCGGTCGGTGTGCGGTGATGCTCGCCGCCGCCGGCCCGGTGCGGTGGATATAAGTCTTAATTCGGACTATACGCGCCGGGCTCACAGGGCCTCCACCGGCCCTGTGACCTCCGTCGCTACCAGGTCTTATACAGCCAAGCTCTGCAAATTTATGCCTCCGCAAGCGTCGGCAGGCGAGGTCCGGCCGCACGCTGCTCGCCGAGCCAGGTCTCCACGTCGTCGGCCGTGCGCGGCAGCCCGGCCGAGAGGTTCTCGCAGCCCGCGGCGGTGACCCGCACGTCGTCCTCGATGCGGATGCCGACGCCGCGCAGCTCCTCGGGGACCAGCTCGTCGTTGGCCTGGAAGTACAGGCCCGGCTCGACAGTGAGCACGTAGTCCTCCTGCACGGCGCCCTTGTAGTAGTGCTCGGGGCGGGAGTTCGCGCAGTCGTGCACGTCGAGGCCGAGCATGTGGCCGAAGCCGTGCAGGGTCCAGCGGCGGTAGATCAGCGAGTCCTTGTCCAGCGCCTCGTCGACCGAGCCCGGCAGGACCCCGAGGCCCTTGAGGCCCTCGGCCAGCACCCGCATGCAGGTCTGGTGGATCTCCTGGAACTCCGTGCCGGGCTTGATGACGTCCATGCCCGCCTGCTGCGAGGCGTGCACGATGTCGTACACCTCGCGCTGCAGCGGCGTGAACCGCCCGCTCACCGGGAGGGTCCGGGTGACGTCGGCGGTGTAGAGGTGGTTGTTCTCCACGCCCATGTCCATGAGGATCAGCTCGCCCGGCGCGGTGCGGCCGTCGTTGGTGGTCCAGTGCAGGGTCGTCGCGTGCGAGCCCGCGCCCACGATCGACTCGTAGCCCAGGCCGTTGCCCTCCAGGCGCGAACGCAGCCCGAACACGCCCTCCAAGGTGCGCTCGGGGATCGTCCCGCCCGACGGCAGGATGCGCGCGACGTCCTCGAAGCCGCGCACGGTGATGTCGACGGCGTCCTGCAGCTGCTCCAGCTCCCAGGCGTCCTTGACCAGGCGCAGCTCAGACAGCACCGCGGCGAGCTCGCCGTCGCGGGTCAGCTGCGGGCGGCCGTCGGCGTCCCTGCCCGGCTCCTCGGCCGCGAAGAACGCGTCCACGCCCGCGTCGAAGCCGCGCAGCACGCGCGCCTTGCCGCGCTCGACGCTCGCCAGCTCGCTTTCGAGCCGCTCCACGTCGCGCACTTCGACGCCCAGTTCGACGCTGGTCTCCTGCAGGGAGCTCTTGCGGCCGATCCACAGCTCGCCGTATTTCGCGGAGCGGAAGAACTCGTCGGAGTCGGTGCCCTTGCGCGGGCGCCGGTACAGGACCGCGTCGTGGCCGGAGCCATTCGGGTGCAGCACGAGCACGCCCTCGGGGTCGAGGTCGCCGGTGAGCCACGCGAAGTCCGAGCCCGCGCGGAAGCGGAAGAAGGTGTCGTTCGAGCGGGTCTTCTCGGCGCCCGTGGGGACGACGACCGTCTCGCCCGGGAAGGCCGCGGAGACGGCCTCGCGGCGGCGGGCCGTGTAAGCAGCCTGCGCCGACTCGGCCACGTCCAGGTCCGTCGCGCCCCAGCCGGTGCGCATGAAGTTCAGGAACTTCTCCGGGAACTTCGGGTCGTGGGGCCGCTCGCCGGACTTCTTCTCAGCCATGACTGGTCCTTCCGAACATGAAGACTGCTGAGGTGGATGTGCCTCACCACGACCGTACTACTGACGTGAGCAGCCGATGGCGGCTAGTGCGAACGCCTGAGCCACCGCTACCCTGGAAATCGTGACCGATCGCGCCAATTCGTCGCTCAATCCTCCCGCCGGTGCGGGGGCCGGGCCCCTGCGTTCGGGCGTCACCCTCCCCGCCTCACAGCTCGAGCAGATCCGCCGCCTCGTCGCGGTCGGCCGCGCGTCCTCGGTCGACGAGTACGTCGCCGCCGCCGTCGCCGAACGCCTCGAACGGGACCGCTCGCTCGCCGACCTCCAGGACCTCTTCGAGCGCAAGGGCCACGCCCCCAGCGCCGAGCACCTGGCCTGGGCCCGCGAGAAACTCGGCGTCGAGGGCAAAGAAGGAGAGGCCGATACGTGATCGGCGGCCGCATCCTGGACGTGTCCGCCATCGTCGGCTTCGCGACCTCCATGCCCTATCCGCAGGCCGTCGTCTTCACCGCCCTCGAGCAGAACGTGGTCCTCGCGATCCCCTCCGGCGCGCTCGCCGAGGCCTGGTCGCAGGCCCGCCGCCGCGACCGCGACGCCCTGCTCGTGCTCCTCGGCCTGCCCGTCACCGTCGTCATGGACCTCGACCAGAAGTCCGCGCGCGACGTCGGCCTCATGCTGTCGCGCTCGCGCCAGCACGGGAACATCGCCGCCGGGCACGTCGCCTGGTGTGGCCTGAACCGCCCCGGCTGGCCCATCGTGACGGGCGAGCCGAAGACGCTGCTTGCATTCGACTCGAGCCTCGAGATCGACCAATTGCCTTGAGCCGCGAACCGAAGGACACTGGAGGAGTGGGCGTGACCACCGTGCAGGAGCAGACCATGAGCGATCTCGGTCAAATCGACTACCGGCCCCGCAAGTCCCGCATCGGGGCCTGGATCGGCGCGGTCATCGCGTTCGGCGGGTTCACCGCCCTGTCCTTCACCCTCGGCAGCCAGACCTTCGAGGGCGGCACCATCACCTGGCCCGACCAGGCCGCCATGATCGGCCTCGGCGTCGTCGGCGCCGGGATCTCGCTCAGCTTCCTGCGCCTGCGCGTCCGCGCCGACGCGAAGGGCATCGAGGTGACCAACGTCGCCTCCAAGCGCTACTTCCCGTGGCAGGTCGTCACCGCCATCAACTTCACGGACAAGATGACTTGGGCCACCGTGGAACTCGCGGACGACGACGAGATGTCGATCATGGCCGTCCAGGTCAGCGACAAGGAACGGGCTGTGGCGGCGATCAAACAGCTGCGAGCGCTCTTCGAGCAGTCCCGCAGCTAGGTGCTAGTATTGCGTGTCGATCGCACCGAGCCGTCCTGGACGGCGAGCGGTGCCGCAAGCGGAGTCCAGCTCCCACCCGCAGCCGGGACCCCTCACGGGGAGTCCGACAGGTGAACGGGTCACGTACGGCGACATGATCGCCGTGCCCTTGGAGTGGACCCTGGCTGTTGCCGGGGTCTTTTCTTTTGGGGACCTCACACGCTGAGGCCTGTGCTGGGTCACGCTTGCAACGACAAGCCGCCGGGGCTCCCGCCCCGACGACCGGAACAGCCACAGGGGCGCCGATGTTGACATCGGCGAGAATCGCGAACCAAGGAGGCCCCATCAGCGATCTGCGCATTAACGACCAGATTCGGACCAAGGAAGTGCGCCTGGTCGGCCCGGCAGGGGAACAGGTCGGCATCGTGTCGATCGACAAAGCCCTGCAACTGGCCGCCGACGTCGACCTGGACCTGGTCGAAGTCGCGCCCACCGCCCGTCCGCCGGTCTGCAAGCTCATGGACTACGGCAAGTACAAGTACGAGTCCGCTCAGAAGGCCCGTGCGTCGCGCCGCAACCAGCAGCAGACCGTCATCAAAGAGATGAAGCTCCGGCCGAAGATCGACAAGCACGACTACGAGACCAAAAAGGGTCACATCGTGCGGTTCCTCACGGCCGGCGACAAGGTCAAGATCACGATCATGTTCCGCGGTCGCGAGCAGTCGCGCCCCGAGCTCGGCCGGCGCCTGCTGGACAAGCTCGCGGAAGAGCTCGCCGACCTCGCGATCATCGAATCGGCCGCCAAGCAGGACGGCCGCAACATGATCATGGTCGTCGCCCCGATCCGCCCCAAGGGCGAGATCGTCAAGGCCAGCGGCGGCGGAGGCCGTAAGGGCGGACGCGGCGGCGACGCCGAACAGGCCGAAGCGACCGAGGCCCCGGCTCCGGCCGAGACGCCCGCGGAAGCACCTTCGGAGGCTCCTGCGGAACCGTCTTCGGACGCGCCCGCCGAGACGCCCGCCGCGGAGCCTGCCGAGAAGCAGCCCGAGGCCTGACCCCGAGCACTACGCACCGGCCGGAAGCGGGCGCCAGCGCGCGCCCGCACCCGACCGGCATTGAACACAGAGGAGAAGCACGATGCCGAAGATGAAGACCCACAGCGGTGCCAAGAAGCGGTTCAAGGTGACCGGCTCCGGCAAGCTGATGCGCCGCAGCGCCGGCAAGAACCACCTCATGGAGCACAAGAGCGGTCGCTTCAAGCGCAAGGCGCAGGGCCGCAACGAGGTTGCCCCCGCCGACCAGAAGCAGGTCCGGAAGATGCTGGGCCTCTAAGCCCGCACTCCGTTTGACTTCCCATCCGCTTTAAACGCAAGGAGACTGAACTGTGGCACGCGTCAAGCGTTCGCTGAACGCCAAGAAGAAGCGCCGCGTCGTACTCGAAGAGGCCAAGGGCTACCGCGGGCAGCGCTCGCGCCTGTACCGCAAGGCCAAGGAGCAGCTGCTCCACTCGTACACGTACTCGTACCGCGACCGCAAGAACCGCAAGCGCGAGTTCCGCAAGCTGTGGATCACCCGCATCAACGCCGCCGCGCGCGCGAACGGCATCACCTACAACCGCTTCATGCAGGGCCTGTCCCTCGCTGAGGTCGAGGTGGACCGCAAGATCCTCGCCGAGCTGGCCGTCAACGACGCGGCGGCGTTCACCGCCCTCGTCGAGGTAGCCCGCAAGGCCCTCCCCGCGGACGTCAACGCTCCGGTCGAGCAGTAAACATGTCGTTTGACGAACCCGGGACGGACGCGCTCACGGCACGGTCGTCCCGGGTTGTCAATGCCCGGAAGCTGCAGCGCCGCCGCGAGCGCGACAAGGCCGGCCGCTTCCTCGCCGAAGGCCCGCAGGCCGTGCGCGAGGCGATCGCCGCCGGTGTCGTCGAGGATCTGTTCTACGACTTCGACGCCGACGAGCGCTACTCGGACCTGATCGACGCCGCCGTCGGCGCCGGTGCCTACGTGCACCCGTGCACCGACCAGGCGCTGGCCGCGCTGGCCGAGACCGTGACCCCGCAGGGGCTCGTCGCGGTCTGCAAGTTCCTCGACCAGAGCCTCCCTGAGGAAGCGAAGCTGGTCGCGGTCCTGCACGGCATCACCGACCCCGGCAACGCCGGGACGGTGCTGCGCGCCGCCGACGCCGCCGGAGCCGACTGCGTGGTCTTCGGGACCGACTCGGTCGACCCGTACAACGGCAAGTGCGTGCGGTCCTCCGCCGGGAGCCTGTTCCACCTGCCCGTCGTGCGCGCTGCGGACACGGGCGATGCCCTTGACCTGTTCCCGCACGCCCAGATCCTCGCGGCCGCTGCCAACGGGGAAGACCTGTACGCGCTGGACGGCTCGGGGGATCTCGAAGCGCCCACCGTGTGGCTGTTCGGTTCCGAGGCCCACGGCCTCGACAACGCGACCGCCGCTCTGGCGCACCGCAAGGTCGGCGTCCCGATCTGGGGCAAGGCCGAGAGCCTGAACCTCGCCGTCGCCGCCGGTGTGTGCCTTTACGCGAGTGCGGCCGCCCAGCGGCGCTAACTTACGGCTCGCAAGCTTCGCCGAGAGAGGGATCGGTAGACTAGTGGCATGCGAGCCGACAACCGCGAATTTATCCAGCCCGCCGGGTGCGGGCTGTGGCGTTAGTCGACCACTTCCTCTCTGGCGGGCTGCGGCCGAGCCGCGCGTCTTTTCTAGACTCCTTTAGGTCCCGCCAGGAGAGAGATCAATGAGCACAGATAACGAGGCTGGCCTGCTCCAGCCCGAGGCCCTCGCCGGGGCCGTCAAAGACGCCGCCGCGATCATCGAGGCCGCTTCCAACCTTGAGGAACTTGCCGCCGCCAAGTCCGCCACGCTCGGCGACAAGGCCCCGGTTTCCTTGGCCCGCAGGGCGATCGGTTCGATCCCGGGCAAGGAGCGCGGTGAGGCCGGGCGCAACGTCAACGCCGCCCGCACCGAGATCACCGGCCTGTTCGAGGCCCGCGAGGAGATCCTGAAGGCGGCCGAGGCGGCCCGCATCCTCCGCGAGGAGACCGTCGACGTCACCGCCCGCACGGCCCGCCGCCGCGAAGGCGCGCGCCACCCGATCAACGTCCAGATGGACCGCATCGCCGACCTGTTCGTGGCCATGGGCTACGAGATCGGCGAGGGCCCCGAAGTCGAACTGGAATGGTTCAACTTCGACGCGCTCAACATCCACCCGGACCACCCGGCCCGGACCATGATGGACACATTCCACATCGCCGACGGCAAGGGCGAGTTCGGCTCGAACATGGTGCTGCGCACGCACACCTCCACGGTGCAGATCCACACGATGCTCACGCAGGAGCCGCCGATCTACACGGTCGCGCCCGGCCGCGTGTACCGCACCGACGAGGTGGACGCGACGCACTCGCCGGTGTTCCACCAGACCGAGGGCCTCGTGGTCGACAAGGGCATCACCATGGCCGACCTCAAGGGCACCCTCGACCACTTCGCGAAGTCGGTCTTCGGGCCCGACGCGATCACGCGCCTGCGCCCCTCGTACTTCCCGTTCACCGAGCCGAGCGCCGAGGTCGACGTCTGGTTCGCCGCGCACAAGGACGGCCCGCGCTGGATCGAGTGGGGCGGCTGCGGCATGGTCAACCCGCGCGTGCTGCGCGCCTGCGGGATCGACCCCGACGTGTACTCGGGCTTCGCGTTCGGGATGGGCGTGGAGCGCGCGCTCATGCTGCGCCACGGCATCACCGACCTGCGCGACATCATCGACGGCGACGTCCGGTTCCCCGCCGGGCTGCGAGTGGAGGAGTAGACGATGAGGATTCCCGTTTCCTGGCTCGCCGAGTACGCCGCCCTGCCCGCGGACCTGACCACGGCGGCGCTCGACGCCGCCCTGGTCGAGGCCGGGCTCGAAGTCGAAGAGGTCGACGACCTGCGCGGCCGCGTGACCGGCCCGCTCGTGGTCGGCCGGGTCGCCTCCATCGAGGAGCTGACCGAGTTCAAGAAGCCGATCCGCCACTGCTGGGTGGAGGTCGGCGAGGCCGAGCCGCGCTCGGTCATCTGCGGCGCTAGAAACTTTGCCGAAGGCGACCTCGTCGTCGTGGCGCTGCCGGGCGCTGAACTGCCCGGCGGGTTCAAGATCGGCTCGCGCCAGACCTACGGCCGCCTCTCGGACGGCATGATCTGCTCGGCCCGCGAACTCGGCGTCTCCGACGAGCACGACGGCATCATCGTCCTTCCCGAGGGCGAGGTCGGCGCCGACGCGCGTGCCTACGTCGGCCTCGACGACGTGGTCTTCGAGCTGGCCATCACCCCCGACATGGGGTACTGCTTCTCCGTGCGCGGCATCGCCCGCGAGGTCGCGCACCGCCTCGGCGTCGCGTTCACCGACCCGGCCGCGAAGGCCGCCGAGCCCGCCGCGACCGAGCACCCGCCCTACCCGATCCGGGTGGAGACTGACGGCTGCACGCGGTTCACGCTGCGCGAGGTGCGCGACGTGGACGCGAACGCGGAAGCGCCGGAGTGGATGGCCAAGCGGCTCACCCAGGCCGGGATGCGCCCGCTGGGCCTGGCCGTGGACGTCACCAACTACCTGATGCTCGAACTCGGGCACCCGCTGCACGCGTTCGACCGCGACGCCCTCGAGGACGTCATGGTCGTGCGCCGCGCGAAGCCGGGCGAGACCCTGAAGACCCTGGACGACGTTGAGCGCAAGCTCGACCCCGAGGACATGGTCATCACCGACGGCACCGGCCCGCTCTCGCTCGCGGGCGTCATGGGCGGCCAGACCTCCGAGGTCGGGCCGACCACCCGGAACGTGCTCATCGAAGCGGCGCACTGGAACCCGGTGTCGATCGCCCGCACCTCGCGGCGGCACAAGCTGACCTCCGAGGCCTCCAAGCGCTACGAGCGCGGGGCCGACTCGGGGATCACGCTGCTCGCCGCCCAGCGCGCGGCGGACCTGCTCGTCGAGTACGGCGGCGGGACCCTCGTGGAATCCGTGGCCGATATCGACCACCGCCAGCCGGTCTCGCCGATCCTGATCCCGGTCGACCTGCCGTCCAAGACCATCGGCGTCGACTACGACCGCACCACGGTCGTCTCGATGCTCGAAGCCGCCGGCTGCACCGTCGAGGGCGACGAGGTCCTGACCGTGACGCCCGCTTCGTGGCGCCCCGACCTGACCGACCCGGCCGACCTCGTCGAGGAGGTGGCCCGCCTGCACGGCTACGGCCACATCCCGTCGAGCATCCCGCGCGCGATCGCCGGGACCGGCCTGACGTCCTCGCAGCGGCGCCGCCGCCGCGTGGCCCGCGCCTTGGCGGACAACGGGTTCACCGAGACGTACACGTTCCCGTTCGTCTCGCGCGAACGCGCCGACGAGCTGGGCCTGGACGAGAAGGACCCGCAGCGCGAGGCCGTCGCCGTGCTCAACCCGCTCGACGACGCCGCGCCGCTGCTGCGCACCACGGTGCTCGCGAGCCTGGTGAACGCCGTGCGGCTGAACCTGTCGCGCGGCGCGAAGGACCTCGCGGTGTTCGAGGAGGGCCTGGTCTTCCAGCCCGCCGAGGGCTGGTCCGACCTTGAAGTGGTCGAGCTGCCGGTCTCCAAGCGCCCTGAAGATGAAGCGATCGCAGCCGCGATCCGGCGCCTGCCGGTGCAGCCGCGCCACGTCGCGGCCGTCCTGTGCGGGCAGGCCGTTCCGGCCGGGGTCGACGCGCCCGGCCGGGCCGTGGACTGGGCCGACGCGGTCGAGGCCGCCGAGGTCGTCGCCGAGGCTTCGGGCGTGAAGCTCGAAGCGGCCCAAGGGGAGGCCGCGCCGTGGCACCCGGGCCGGTGCGCGGAGCTGCGCGTGGACGGCGTCGTCGTCGGCCACGCCGGCGAGCTGCACCCGGAGGTCTGCGAGCGCCTGGGCCTGCCCCGGCGCACCGCCGCGATGGAACTGGACCTGACGGCGCTGCCGCTGCCGGGCCTGGACCCCGCGCCGGTGATCTCGCACTTCCCGGCAACGCTCATCGACGTGGCCATCGTGGTCGCCGAGGCCGTCCCGGCCGGAGAGGTCGAGGCGGCGCTGCGCGAAGGCGCGGGCGAACTG
Source organism: Glycomyces sp. NPDC050141 (assembly GCF_055586545.1). Taxonomy (NCBI): domain Bacteria; kingdom Bacillati; phylum Actinomycetota; class Actinomycetes; order Glycomycetales; family Glycomycetaceae; genus Glycomyces; species Glycomyces sp. NPDC050141. The sequence goes on from NZ_JBVJHZ010000020.1 coordinate 25,937, forward strand.
CTCGACTCGCTGCGGCTCTTCGACGTCTACCGCGACGCGAAGCTCGGCGAGGGCCGCAAGTCCCTGGCCTTCAAGCTGGAGATGCGCGCCGCCGACCGGACCCTCACGAACGAGGAGGGCGTGGCCGTGCGTGACGCCGCCGTGGCCGTGGCCGCCGAGCGATTCGGTGCGGCGCTCCGCTTCTAATCGCCGGAGGCGAGTGCGAGTAACTAGCGAAAACACTTGGGGCGCAACATCGCAGGTGCGATGGGGCGCCCCATTTGTTTGTCCGAATCGGATAGTTACAGGCCGTAACGTCTGAGCCGGGGGTTAGCACATGGTCCGCGCCTTTTAAGGTAAGTGGCGTGAATAACGGGAACCCCTCTCGCGTCGGCAGGCGGCGGAGGCGGACCGGCTCGCAGCAGGGCGGTTCGCCCGTCCACCGCAGAGCCGGGGCCCGAGGTTCCGGCTATAGCGGCAAACGCCGCGCAGCAGGCGCTTCGGCCGTCGCGATCCCCTTGCCCGGCAAGCTGAACGACCTCGAACTGAACAAGCTCCACCTGGCCGTCGCCGGTGCGGTGGGCCTCGTGATCGCCGTCGGCGTGTCGATCGTGCTCGGCAGCCTCCCCGACGGCGGCGCGGGCGGCGCCGACCAGGAGGACGCCGCCTACCTGTACGCGGGCGGCCAGGCCCTCCCCGACGACTTCGCCGACCGGCACCCCTCGCTGGTCGAGCAGATCAACGCAGAACTCGAGACCCGCTACGGCCTCACCCCCGAGCAGCTCTACGACCAGGCCTCCCGGCCCGACGGGCTCCGCGTCGTCCTCACCCTCGACAAGACCCTCCAGGAAGCCGCCGAGCAGACCCCCGGCGAGGCCGGGGTCGTCGCCGTCGAGCCCGGCACCGGCGCGGTGCGCTGCTACTACGGCGCCGAGCGCACCTCCGGCACCGACCTGATCGGCGCCTCCGCGCCGCACCCGCCGTCCTCGGTGTTCGACATGATCACCGCCGCGACCGCGCTCGAAGCGGGCGCCTCCATCGAGTCCTGGTGGCGCGACGAGAGCACCGACGTCACGCTCGCCGTCGCCGTCCAGGAGTCCCGGACCGGCGCGATGGACGCCGTCGCCGAGAAGTACGGCGTCGAAGCGGTGCTCGACACCGCGAAAGGGATGGGGCTCAACGCCATCGCCGACGGCCAGGGCACCGTCTACGACCTCGCGGCAGGGGAGTACGGGGGCCTCCAGGCCGCCGACTTCGGGACCTACCCCGTGAGCGTCGTCGACATGGCGGGCGTCTACGCCACCATCGCCGCGGGCGGCCTCCAGGCCGACACCCACTTCATCGAGCGCGTCATCGACTCCGGCGACGACGAGGTCCCTGCCGGGCAGGACGTCGCCACGACCCAGGCCGTCGCCGAGACCACCGCCCAGGACCTCCAGTTCCTCGGCCTCGGCGAAGCCGAGGCCATCGAGGACCGCGACTTCTTCGCCGCGGGCGCCGACTACCACGGCGAGACCACGCAGGCCTGGTTCGTCGGCGCGATACCGCAGCTGAGCGTCGCCGCCTGGGCCAACGGCGAGGCCGCCGCCGACGGCGGGGTGTCGCTGTGGCGCAACGTCATCGACACCGCCATCGAGACCAACGGCTATGAGGCCGAGCAGCTGCCCGGCGCGTCCGGCGAAGGCGAGGACCTCACCGAGGACATCGTCGGCGACGACGGCCAGATCGACCCCGACAGCGCCTACTGCGAGGCCAACCCCGAGGCCGACGGCTGCGGCGGCGAGACCTCCTCCTCCCCGAGCGCCTCCGACTCGCCCTCGCCGGACGACACCAGCGAGGAACCCGAGCCCGACCCCACCTCCTCTGAGCCCGAACCGGACCCGACGACCTCCTCGGAACCCGATCCGGAGCCCACGACCTCGGAGTGCGCATGGCCGCCGTTCTGCTGATCCGGGAGTGCTACGGTGCGTGCGCGAATACCGCCCAACGGCTTTGAGGAGCCCCCATGACGTTCGACCCGTACGCCCAGCAGCAGCCGTCCCAGCCGCCGGGGATGCAGCCGCCCCCGCCGCCCGGCATGCCGATGGCCCCGCCCCCCTACCCGCAGCAGGCCGCTCCCGGCCTGGAGCTCAACGGCAAAGCCGTCGCGGCCCTCGTGACCGGCGTGCTGTTCTGCACCGGCCTGCTCGGCATCATCCCGCTCGTGCTCGGCAAGAACGCCCAGCGCGAGATCGACATGGGCATGGGCATCGGCCGCCCCATGGCGAAGGCTGGGCGCATCCTCGGCTGGATCGGCATCGCCTTCAGCCTCGTGTGGGTCGCCTACTTCATCATCATGATCACGGTGATCAGCACCGCCGCGAACGCCGTCTCCGACTACTCGACCTACTAGCTTGACCCCCAACGGCTTCCCGCGGTCGCGGCTCCTCCTGATCCTGTCGATCGCGGTGCCGCTGGCGGTGCTCGGCGACGCCCTCTGGGTCCGCGCCGACCCGGAAGGGCCGCCGTGGCAGGGCCTCGACGACTGGTGGAACGCGCTCGTCGGCGGGCCCGAGGACGGTCCGCTGTGGTACCTCGCGGACTTCTTCAACCTGCTCGGTGCCGAGCTCGGCCTGGCGCTCGGCGCGGCCTGCGTCATCGCCCTGCTCGTGGTGCGGCGCTGGCGCTCGGCCGTCTACGCGTGCGCGGCGGTCGCGGCGACCAAGCTCGTGACCGACGGGATCAAAGCCGTCGCGGAGCGGCCGCGCCCGCTGGACATCATGGTGGACACCGGTTCCTGGGCGTTCCCGTCCGGGCACAGCGCCCGGATGGCCGCGATCGTGGTGGTCATCGGCGTGCTCGCCGTCCCGGCCCGGCACCTGCGGCACTGGTGGCCGTTCGCTGTCGCCTTGACGCTCGCGATGATGCTCGCCCGCAACTGGCAGCACGCGCACTGGCTGACCGACGTGGCCGCGGGCGCCGCCACCGGGGCGGCCGTCGCCGTCCTCACCTGGTGGGCGCTCACGCCGCTCCTCGACCGCGAACGGGCCCTTCGCGAAGCGTCACTCGAGGCGGGTGACGGCGCGAGGGCACAAGGGATTGGCTCCGAGCGCTTACTCTGAAGGCAGTTCTTTCTGAGAGGTGCCCGCGATGACCACGCCCGACCCGTACTCCGAGCAGCCCCCGCAGCAGCCCGCCCCGCCGCCCCCGTATGCGCCCTACCCGCCGCAATATCCGCCGTACGGCTACCCGTACGTGCCGCCGCGCCCGACCAACGGCATGGCGATCGCCGCGATGATCTGCGGGATCGTGGGCGTGTGCAGCCCGATCGGCATCCTCGGGCTCATCTTCGGCACCATCGCGAAGCGCCAGATCCGCGAGTCCGGCGAGCAGGGCGACGGCATGGCCACCGCCGGAGTCGTCCTCGGCTGGATCGGGATCGCGGCGACCATCGTCTGGATCGCCTACTACGTCCTCGTGTTCGCGTTCTTCGGCGCGGCCGTGAACGAGATCGAGAACGGCGACTGGCAGACCGACTTCCCGACGGACGACCCGACCTGGGCGATCAGACTGTGGGGCAGTGTCGTTTAGGGGCGCAGCCTGACGTAGGTCGTGACGGTGAGGTTCGCGGCCGTCAGGACCGCGAACGCGGTGCCCGCCAGCGGGAACCCGAGGCCCCACAGGGCCAGTGCACCGCACGCGAACGCGAACACCTTGACCGCGACGACCGCGGCCGTCGGCAGCACGAACCGGGCCCGGGGCGCGGCGAACGCGCCCCACATCGCGATGAGCCCGCCGACGGCCGCGACCGCGATCAGGACGCGGACCCACCAGGCGAGGTCGAGGGCGAGCGCCCACCAGCCGACGAAGGCGAACATCGCCATCTCCACAGTGAACGCCAAGAGGGCGTTGACGATGACGAGGGTCCGGACCGGGCCGGTGTAGCGCGCCCATTCGGGTTCGGGCGGCGTGTTGAAGGGTTTTTCAGTTCCGGGCACGGGTCCATGATGGCGTCCCGTACGTCCAGGCGCTGAGCCGGGTACGACCAAAGTCGCATGCCGGGATACGCACTCAGACCGATGGCACCTCGACGCGGACGTGATGTGATTGGTGCATGACAAGTCCACCGGGTCTCCTCAGCCGCATCAGACGCGGCGACGCGATAGCCGCGGCGCTGCTGTTCGCGGTGGGCGCGGTCTTCATCGGACTCGGCAGCTACGAGCACTACAAGGAAGCGCCGGTGGCGCTGCGGTTCGTGCCGCTGGCGCTCACCTGCCTGGGCGTGGTGATCCGGCGGGCGCGCCCGGGGTGGTGCCTGGTGCTGGGCACCCTCGGCATCGGCCTGGAGCTGTTCATCGGGTTCTCGCTCGCCACGGCCTGCGTGTTCACCGACAACCTGTATTCGTTCGTGCGGTACGGGCGCCGCGACCGCGTGAAGCCCTTGGCGCTCGCGGCGGGGGCGCTCGTGATCGGGGCGGCGGTGTGGGTCGGGATCGACAGCCACAGCGCGGCGGGCGTGCTCAGCACGGCCGCGATCGTGGCCATCATCCTGCTCTCGCCGATCGGCACGGGCTTGATCGTGCGCCAGGCCCACGACCGCGCGAACCTGGAGGCCGAACGCGCCGAGCAGGCGACACGGCTGGCGGACGTGCGCCGCCGCGAGGCGGTGCTGCGGGAGCGCACCCTCATGGCCCGCGAGCTGCACGACACGGTCGCCAACTACCTGTCGGCGATCGCGTTGCAGTCCACGGCCCTGCAGTCCCGCAAGGACCTCGACACGGAGACGGTGCGCACCTCGGTCGCGGCGATCCGCTCCAGTTCCGTCGAGGGCCTGGCCGAGCTGCGGCGCATCATCGGGCTGCTGCGCGCCGGTGACGAAGGCGAGGAGCTGGCCTCGTACCGGATCGACCAGGTGCCGGGGCTGGTCGAGCGCATCCGCGCCGTCGGGTTGAAAGTGGAGTTCGACATCGAAGGGGCGCAACCGGATCTGCCCGGCGAGGTGGAGCTGACGGTGTACCGGCTGGTGCAGGAGGCGTTGACGAACGCGCTCAAGTACGGGTCTGACGCGTCGGTGGTGATCGCGTTCGAGCCCGAGCGGCTGACCGTGCGGGTCGAGAACGCGCTGAACCCGGAAGCCGAGCCGGTGCCGGGCGGCGGGGCCGGTCTGGTGGGCATGACGGAACGGGTCCGACTTTTGGGAGGTAAGGTGCACGCCGGGCTGGAGGGCGACCGATGGAAGGTCTGCGCGGAGATCCCCACGGGAGGCATCGGATGACCCGCACCCGTCACCCCGCCCAACCGCTCGTTTCGCTCGCTGCCCCGAACAGGAGTAAACGCTGATGACACGGGTCTTGCTCGCCGACGACCACGCGGCGGTCCGCGCCGGGCTGCGGATGCTGCTGGACAGCGCGGACGACATCGAGGTGGTCGGCGAGGCCGCCGACGGCGTCGAGGCGGTCGCGCTGGCGGGGGAGCTGCGCCCGGACGTCGTCGTGATGGACATCCGGATGCCCCGCAAGGACGGCATCGCGGCGGCGGCCGAGCTGCGCGGTGTCGCCGATGTGCTGGTGCTGACGAGCTACGGCGACGACGAGCACGTGTTCGACGCGCTCCGGGCGGGCGCGAGCGGGTTCATGCTCAAGGACGCGGACGCCGAGACCCTGGTCGAGGCGGTGCGCACGGTGGCGCGCGGTGACGGGCTGATCTCGCCCGCGGTCACGCGGGGCTTGATCGCCGAGTTCGCGCGCTCGCGCCCGGCGTACGCGCCCATCGCGGTCGACGGCGCGGGGCTCGCCAACCTGACGCCGCGCGAGACCGAGGTGCTCGCGCTCATCGGCGAGGGCATGTCGAACGCAGAGATCGCGAGCGAGCTCGGCATGGCCGAGGCCACGGTGAAGTCGCACGTCACGCGCGTGCTCGCAAAGCTGGGCCTGGCCAGCCGAGTGCAAGCGGCGATCTTCGCCCGCGAACAGGGGAGGTGAGTGGGGGCCTTTAGCGACCGGCGACCGGCCGTCGCCCGCGAACAGGGGCGTTGATCACGTCCCAACCTCCGGAATAGGCGTGCGCCGCTTCGTCTGAATGCTGATACAGTACTCTGCATAGTCATTCAGCATGGAGGTTTCCAGTGACTTATCAGGTCGCCGTGGCGGGCGCCAGCGGCTACGCCGGGGGCGAGGTGCTCCGGCTGCTCGCCGACCACCCGCAGCTCGACGTCGTCGCCGCAGGCGCGCACAGCAACGCCGGTGAGTACATCACCGCAGTCCACCCCCACCTCACGGCGTACGGCGACCGACGCTTCACCCCGACCAGCCCGGAGGCCTTCGCCGAGGCCGACCTGGTCATCATGACGCTTCCGCACGGCCAGTCGGCCGCGCTGGCCGCCCAGCTCCCCGCCGGTCAGAAGATCGTAGACCTCGGGGCCGACCACCGGCTCGAATCGTCCGCCCAGTGGGAGGCCTACTACCCGGGCCCGCACGCCGGGACCTGGACGTACGGCCTGCCCGAGCTGCCCGGCCAGCGCGAGGCGATCATCGCCTCGTCCCGGGTCGCCGCGACCGGCTGCTACGCCGTCGCCACGATCCTGGCCCTGCGGCCCCTCCTCGACGCGGGCATCGCCTCGCCCGAGGACGTGGTGGTCGTCGCCGCCTCCGGTACCTCCGGCGCGGGCAACGCCCCCAAGAAGAGCCTCCTCGCCAGCGAGGTCATGGGCTCGATGAGCCCCTACAAGGTGGGCGCCCACCAGCACGTGCCCGAGATCAAGCAGGCCTCCGGCGCTTCATCGATCGCGATGACGCCGCTGCTCGCTCCGATGCCGCGCGGCATCATCTCCACGGTGACCGCCAAGGCCACCGCCGAGGTGACCGCTGCCGACGTGCACGCCGCGCTGGTGAAGGCCTACGACGGCGAGCACTTCGTGCACGTCCTGCGTGAAGGCCAGTGGCCGACCACGGCCGCCACCTACGGCACCAACGCCGTCCAGCTCCAGGGCACTGTGGACAAAGACTCGGGCCGGATCATCGTGACCTCGGCGATCGACAACCTCGGCAAGGGCGCGGCCGCGCAGGTCGTGCAGTGCGCCAACCTCATGCTCGGCCTCCCCGAGGCCGCGGGCCTCACCGTGAACGGAGTGGCACCGTGACCCACACCCGTCGCCCTACCCGCCGGCTCGCTTCGCTCGCCGTTCCCCAGACCGGAGTAAACGCATGACTGTGACGACCCCGAAGGGCTTCAAGGCGTCCGGCGTCACCGCCGGGCTCAAGGCCTCCGGCAACCCCGACATGGCGCTCGTCGTGAACGAGGGCCCGCTGCAGGTCGCCGCGGGCCGCTTCACCGGCAACCGCGTGAAGGCCGCCCCGGTCAAGTGGACCCAGCAGGTGCTCACCACCGGCAAGCTCAAGGCCGTGATCCTCAACTCCGGCGGTGCGAACGCCTGCACCGGCTCCGAGGGCTTCCAGAACACGCACGCCACCGCCGAGAAGACCGCCGAGGTCCTCGGCTGCGGCGCGGTCGAGATCGCGGTCTGCTCGACCGGGCTCATCGGCGAGCAGCTGCCGATGGACAAGATCCTCCCGGGCGTCGAGGCCGCTGCCGCCGCGCTCGCCGAGGACGGCGGCGTCCAGGCCTCCACCGCGATCATGACCACCGACACCGTGGCGAAGAACTTCGCGGTCACGACCGCCGCCGGGTGGACGATCGGCGGGATCGCCAAGGGCGCGGGCATGCTCGCCCCCGGCCTCGCGACGATGCTCGTGGTCATCACGACCGACGCCGTGGTCGACCAGCCGCTCGCGGACGCCGCGCTCGGCACCGCCTGCCGCTACTCGTTCGACCGGCTCGACTCCGACGGCTCGATGTCGACCAACGACACCGTGCTGCTCCTCGCCTCCGGCGCCTCGGGCGTCGAAGCCGAAGCGGACGAGTTCATCTCGGCGCTCACGAAGGTCTGCAAGGACCTCGCGCACCAGCTCCTCACGGACGCCGAAGGCTCCACGAAGGACGTCGCGATCACCGTCTCCGGCGCCGCGACCGAGGACGACGCCGTCGAGGTCGCCCGCTGCGTCGCCCGCGACAACCTCGTCAAGACCGCCCTGTTCGGCTCGGACCCGAACTGGGGCCGCATCCTCGCCGCGGTCGGCACCTCCAAGGCGCCGTTCGACGCCGACGCGGTCGACGTGGCCGTCAACGACGTGTGGATCTGCAAGGCCGGCGCCGCGGGCGAGTCCCGCGACCTCGTCGATCTCAAGGGCCGCAACGTGAAGATCGACATCGAGCTCCACAACGGCGCCGCGTCCGCGACCATCTGGACCAACGACCTGTCCCACGACTATGTTCACGAGAATTCGGCCTACAGCACATGAGCAGCCGCCCGCACCCGTCGCCCCGCCCGCCGCTCGCTTCGCTCGCTTCCCCGAAACGGAGTAAACGCTGATGAGTCTCAGTGACCTCGCCCCCCACCTCCAGAAGGCCCTCGGCAAAGCCGAGACCCTGATCGAGGCCCTGCCGTGGCTCCAGCGCTTCACCGGCTCCATCGTGGTGGTCAAGTACGGCGGCAACGCCATGATCAACCCCGAGCTGCAGGCCGCGTTCGCCGCCGACATGGTGTTCCTGCACTACGTCGGCATCAAGCCCGTCGTCGTGCACGGCGGCGGCCCGCAGATCTCCTCCATGCTGAGCAAGCTGAACATCGCCTCCGAGTTCAAGGGCGGCCTGCGCGTCACGACCCCCGAGGCCGCCGACGTGGTCCGGATGGTCCTGGTCGGCCAGGTCGGCCGGGAACTGGTGGGGCTCATCAACAACCACGGGCCGTTCGCCGTCGGCATGTCCGGCGAGGACGCCCAGCTCTTCACCGCCAAGCGCCGCTGGGCCGACGTGGACGGCGAACGGGTCGACGTGGGCCGCGTCGGCGACGTCGCCTCGGTCAACACCGCCGCCGTGGACGACCTGATCGCCGCCGGGCGCATCCCCGTCGTCTCCACTGTGGCCCTCGACCACGAAGGCGTCCTCTACAACCTGAACGCCGACACGGCCGCCGCCGCGCTCGCCGAGGCCCTCGGCGCGCAGAAGCTCATCGTCCTCACCGATGTCGAAGGCCTCTACGAGAACTGGCCCGACAAGGACTCGCTCCTGCGGCAGATCACCACGAACAAGCTCGCCGACATGCTGCCCTCGCTCCAGGCGGGCATGGTCCCCAAGATGGAGGCCTGCCTGCGCGCGGTCAAGGGCGGCGTCCCCCAGGCGCACGTCATCGACGGGCGCGTCCCCCACTCCACCCTGCTGGAGATCTTCACGACCGACGGCGTCGGCACCATGGTCCAGGAGTCGAAATGACCTACTCTGACGAGATCAAGCTCCGGTTCTCCACCTTCCTCATGGGCAACTACGGGCTCCCGCCCGTGGTCCTGCGCGAAGGCGAGGGCCGCTACGTGACCGATGTGGACGGCGCCGCCTACCTCGACATGATCGGCGGCATCGCCGTCTCCAGCCTCGGGCACAACCACCCCGCGCTGGTCGAGGCCGTCAGCACCCAGGCCGCCCGGCTCGCCCACACCTCGAACCTCTTCCTGCACGAGAAGGAGGTCGAGCTCGCCGAGAAGCTGCTCGACCTGGCCCAGCTCGACGGCAAGGTGTTCTTGTGCAACTCCGGCACCGAGGCTAACGAGGCCGCGCTCAAGCTCGCGCTGCTCTCCGGCGCCGAGACCGGCCGGACCAAGATCGTCGCCGCCGAGAACGGCTTCCACGGCCGCACCCTCGGCGCCCTCTCGATCACCGGCAAGGCCGCCATCCGCACGCCGTTCGAGCCGCTCGGCCGCAACGTCGAGTTCGTGCCCTTCGGCGACATCGACGCGCTGAAGGCCGCAGTGGACGACGAGACCGCCGCGGTCTTCCTCGAGCCGATCCAGGGCGAAGGCGGCGTCGTCACCGCCGCCCCCGGCTACCTCACGGCCGCAAGGGAACTCACCTCCGCAGCCGGAGCGCTCCTCGTCGTCGACGAGATCCAGTCCGGCTTCGGCCGCACCGGCGCCTGGTTCGCCCACCACGCCGAGAACGTCGAACCCGACATCATCACCCTCGCCAAGGGCCTCGGCGGCGGCGTCCCGATCGGCGCCATGCTCGCGGGCGCAGGAGTCGCCGCCGCGTTCACGCCCGGCGTCCACGGCTCCACCTTCGGCGGCAACCCGATCGCCTGCGCCGCAGCGCTGGCCGTCATCGACACCATCGAACGCGACCACCTCTTCGAGAACGTGCTCGCCCTCGGCCGCCACCTCGACGCCCGGCTCGCGGACGACCCCCGGGTCACCGAGATCCGCGGCCAGGCCCTGTGGCGCGGCATCGCCCTGACCGAGCCCGTCGCCGGGGAGGTCGTCACCGAGCTCATCGGCCTCGGCGTGCTCGCCAACGCGCCCCGGCCCGACACTATCCGGATCGCGCCCCCGCTCACGATCACCGAATCGGAGCTGGACGCCTTCTGCGACAAGCTCATCACCGCCCTCGACACCGTTGTTCCGGCCCCGGGAGGTCGACCGTGACGCTCAAGCACTTCCTCAAGGATGACGACCTCACCGTCGCCCAGCAGGCCGAAGTCCTCGACCTCGCCGCGAAGATGAAGGGCGACCGCCACGGCTACCCCGCGCTCGCGGGCCCCAAGTCCGTCGCGGTCGTCTTCGAGAAGCCCTCCACCCGGACCCGGCTCTCCTTCGACATCGGCATCGCCGAGCTCGGCGGGCACTCGGTCGTCATCGACGCCCAGTCCACGCAGCTCGGCCGCGGTGAGACCGTCGCCGACACCGCTAGGGTCCTCTCGCGGTACGTGAGCGCGATCGTGATCCGCACCTTCGGCGACGACCGGATCGAAGAGCTCGCCGCCAACGCGAGCGTCCCGGTCGTCAACGCGCTCACCGACGGCTGGCACCCGTGCCAGCTCCTCGCCGACCTCCAGACCGTCGCCGAGCACAAGCCGCTCCCGGGCACGAGCATCGCCTACCTCGGCGACGCCGCGTTCAACATGGGCAACTCCACCGTGATCGCCTGCTCGATGGCCGGGATGCACGTCCGCATCGGCGCCCCCGAGGGCTACCAGCCCGCCCCCGAGGTCCTGGCCCGCGCGGCCGAGATCAACGCTGCCACGGGCGGTTCCGTGCTCGTCACCGCCGACCCGGTCGAGGCCGTCACCGGCGCCGACGTCGTCTCCACCGACGCGTGGGTCTCGATGGGTATGGCCGACAACGAGAAGCGCATCGCCGAGCTCACCCCGTACCAGCTCAACACGGAACTGCTCGCGCACGCCGCCGACGACGCGATCGTCCTCCACTGCCTCCCCGCCCACCGCGGCGAGGAGATCACCGACGAAGTCATGGACGGCCCGCACTCGCGCGTGTTCGACCAGGCCGAGAACCGCCTCCACGCCCAGAAGGCCCTCCTCGCCTGGCTCCTCAAGGAACAGGCATGAACCAGCCGACCACGAAGGCGGCCCGCCAGGCCCGCATCGTCGAGCTGATCTCGGGCAGCCCCATCCGCTCCCAGACCGAGCTCGCGAACCTCCTCGCCGCCGACGGCATCGAGGCAACGCAGGCCACGCTCTCGCGCGACCTCGAAGAGCTCGGCGCGGTCAAAGTGCGAGGCACCGACGGCGGCTCCGCCGTCTACTCGATCTTCGCGGAAGGCGAACGGCCCCTTCGCGACACCGAGATCGCCTCCGACCGCCTCCAGCGGCTCCTGCGCGAACTCCTCGTCGGCGCCGACCACTCCGGCAACATGGCCGTCCTGCGCTGCCCGCCCGGCGCGGCCCAGTACCTCGCCAGCGCCATCGACCGCTCCGGCCTGCACGACATTATCGGCACGATCGCCGGGGACGACACGATCGCAGTGATCGCCCGCGACGGCGTGACCGGCGCCCACGTCGCCGACCAGATGCTCCACTGGGCGGGCAAAGGGCCCGCACCCGTCGCCCCGCCCGCCGGCGCCGCAAGCGACGCCTCTCCCCAAACCGGAGGGGCTTCGCCCCCGTCCTTTCATGACCCGTATGCGTCCCAAGACCACCAGCAATGACCGTGAAGCTCAGCAAGGGAGACGCCGCGTAATGGCGAAACTGTGGGGAGGCCGCTTCTCGGGCGGCCCGGCCGCCGCGCTCGAGGCCCTGAACGCCTCGATCGGCTTCGACTGGCGCCTCGCGCCGTACGACCTCAAGGCCTCGAAAGCCCACGCGCGCGTGCTCAACCGCGCGGGCCTCCTGACCGCCGACGAGCTCGACAAGATGCTCGCCGCCCTCGACTCGCTCGGCGAAGACGTCGCCTCCGGCGCGTTCACCGGCACCGTCGCCGACGAAGACGTGCACACCGCGCTCGAACGCGGCCTCGTCGAACGCCTCGGCGACCTCGGTGGCAAGCTCCGCGCCGGACGCTCGCGCAACGACCAGATCGCCACCGACCTGCGCCTGTACTGCCGCGACCACGCGCGCGGCCTCGCCGCCGACCTCACCGACCTCGTCTCGGCACTCACCGAACAGGCCGCCGGCCTCGTCGACGCGCCCGCGCCCGGCATGACCCACCTGCAGCACGCGCAGCCGATCACCCTCGGCCACCAGCTCCTGGCCCACGCGCAGGGCCTCCTGCGCGACCTGGACCGCCTGCGGGACTGGGACAAGCGCGCCGCGCTGTCCCCGCTCGGCTCGGGCGCGCTCTCCGGCTCGTCGCTGCCGCTCGACCCGGTCGCCGTCGCCGAGGAACTCGGCTTCGACGCCCCCGTGGCGAACTCGCTCGACGGCGTCTCGGACCGCGACTTCGCCGCCGAACTGCTCTTCGCGTGCTCGATGGTCGGCATCCACCTCTCCCGCCTGGGGGAGGAGGTCATCCTCTGGTCGAGCCAGGAGTTCGGCTGGGTCACCCTCGACGACGCGTTCTCCACGGGTTCGTCGATCATGCCGCAGAAGAAGAACCCCGACGTCGCCGAGCTCGCGCGCGGCAAGTCGGGCCGCCTCGTCGGCAACCTGACCGGCCTGCTCGTCACCCTCAAGGGCCTGCCGTTCACGTACAACAAGGACCTCCAGGAGGACAAGGAGCCGGTCTTCGACTCGCTCGACAACCTGGCGCTCCTCCTGCCCGCCGTCACCGGCATGGTCGCGACCATGAAGTTCAAGGTCGAGGTCCCGCGCGCGTCCGCCCCGACCGGGTTCAGCCTCGCCACGGAGATCGCGGACTGGCTGGTGCGCAAGGGCGTCCCGTTCCGCAGCGCCCACGAGATCGCCGGTGCCTGTGTCGCGCACTGCGAGACGCGCGGCATCGAGCTGCACGAGATCGCCGACGCCGACCTGGCCGGCATCTCCGAGCACCTCGACCCGACCGTGAAGGCCGTGCTCGATGTGGACGGCGCGCTGGCGGGCCGCACGACCCCGGGCTCGACCGGCCCGAAACCGGTGGCCGACCAGCTCGCGAACGTCCGCGAGCAGATCGACGCCTGGCGAACCTGGGCTAACTGACGGCTCGCAAGCTTCGCCGAGACCGTCCGAAGCCAAGTAGGCAGAGCGAAAGCGGCCCGTGCATTCCGCACGGGCCGCTTTCGCGTCCGCCTAACTGAGCTTGACGGGCTCGGTGCAGTCCTGCGAAGGCGCGCCGATGATGTTGTCGGTGATGCAGATGGCCGCGGTCACGTGGGTGATCGACTTGTACTCGGCGGTGGTCAGGTCGAACGAGTACTCGAACTTGCCGTCGGTGCCCGAGAGCGGCACGTTGCGGCCGTCCACCACTTCGTCGTTGTAGTAGGCGAGGAACTCGATGTGGCGGGGCTTCGGCACGACGCCGAGGCAGACCCGGTCGGTGTCCACTGTCGTGATCGCCGTGCCGTCGATCGCCACGGTCGGGGCGACGACGATGTCCGGCCACTCGGCGGTGCCGGTGGTGTCGTAGTGCGTGCAGAGGTCTTCGCCGAGGTCGCTGAGGGAGAACGAGGTCGGCGCCGCGAACGTGCCGTGAATAGGCTGCTGGTAGACGTACTGCGTCTCGCCGCAGTCGCGCTCTTCCCCGGACCCGGTGTCGGGCTGGGTGACGCAGACGGCGACGGTCAGGTACTCGATCGCGGACCCGAAGGGTCCGGCGATGTGCTCCTCGAACGCGGCCCCGCCCGGGTACCGCTCGGTCGAGACGGGGATGCGGAGTTCGGCGATCGCTTTGCCGTCGCGGTCGTAGCCGGTGAACTCGACGTGCCGGTCCTCATTGAGGATCGGCAGGCAGGCCCACCCGCCGGAATAGGTGTACGTCTTCCCGCTGAGCTTGACGGGCGGCTGCTCGGGGATGCCCATGACGAACCAGTCGGCGGTGCCTTCTACCGCGAAGTTCGTGCAGCCGTCCTCGCCTGTGTCCTGGGCGGAGAAGCCGGTCGCGGCCGATGCCGGGGCAGCGGTCGCTATGACGGCGAACAACGCCGTGAGGACCACCAGGGCGGTCCTCACGGCGTTTCGGAGGTAGTGCGGTGGGTGCATGATGGCGACTCCTGGTCGTCGAGGGGTGCGCGCCCAACCTTCGCGCTCCGTTGTCAAATATGTACAGTCCTAAATATCCGTGAAGTCCCCTCGGGCGTCAAGCTCCTTGGCGAGGCGGCGCAGCCGCACGGCCGTGAAGACCGTGAAGAAGCCCCAGATGGCCGCGAAGAACCCGATCGTCACCACGAGCGCGACCGCGCCCTTGCCCGGACTGACGAGCAGCACGATGCCCAGCACGACTCCGGCGAGGCCGGAGATGATGAACAGCCAGCGCCCGCCCGCGTCGCGCGAGAGCCCGAAGCCGCTCACGATCGAGCCGATGCCGATCACGATGGCCCAGATCGCGATCAGGTAGAGCAGCGCGAGGGCGCTGATGCCCGGCCAGAACAGGGCGATGAGACCGGCGATCACGCCGAGGACGCCCATGGTGATGACGATGCCGCGCCCGCTCGACCGCTTGACGCCCATGGCGATCGCGGTGATGCCGTCGACCACCGCGTACGCGCCGAACAGGATGACGAGCGCGAGCAGCGTGATCTCGGGCCAGAACACGGCCATGGCCCCGAACACGATGGTGAAGATACCCCGCACCAGTATCCACGCCCAGTTCTTAGCGAGCAATTCGAACATCGCGACCACCCCATTCCACCTGCGATAACGCTCCTATCTCCGAGGCTAGACCCAACGGTTGCCACGAGCGCGATTTCCCTGAAACCCGACACCGCGGACGTACCGGGCGAGCTGTGGTGCGAATGCTGGACACTGGGTCCATGGTGATCGGATTCAGTCCCACCGGCGATGACGAGCGGATCATCGAGAGCCTGAGGCGCAAGGGCGAGAGCACCTCAGACATGCTGCGCCGCGGCCTGCGCAGCCTTGAGCGACGCGAGTGGGAGGAGCGGGCCCGCGCCGACATGGTGCGACTCGCGCTCGAAGACCTGTCGGACGAGCCCGACGCCTGGGAGTACGACGAGAACGGGAATGTCCGGATGGTCGGCACGGTCATTTCGGTCCCAGTTCGCAAGGACAGCGGCTGATGATCCGGGCGATCGCAGCGGCGGGTAATTCGCTTCTGGATCGGCGGGGTGCTGCGTAGGCTGCGGGCGTGAGCGATGTGCTGTGCGGGTTCCTTTCTGATCCGGCCGCTTTGGCGGAGTTGAACCACCGGGAGGCGGCCGGATGGCTGCTCGCGGACGGGTGGAACGTGTGCGGCGTCGGGGACTGGGCGACGGTGTGGCGCTCGCCCGACGGCGAGCTGGCCGCGCGGGTCAGCCCGTTCGAGCCGGCCTATGAAGTGTTCGTGCGGCTGTGCCGTGCACTGCCGGGCCATCCGCTCCTGCCTCGGGTCGAGCTCGATTCGCCGCTCGAGGGCGGCGGGCGGATCACCGTCATGGAGTTCCTTGCCCCTGCCGAGGGCGACCAGGCCGCCGCGATCTGGAATCGCTGGGACGAGGCGGAACCGGGCGACCCGGTCGCGGCGGTCCGTGCTGAAGCCGAGCGCTTGAACGCCGAAGCGGCCGAAACGGTCCCGTACTGGGGCGGCCTCGACCGCAATCCGAGCAACGTGATGGCGACGCTCGCAGGCGAACCGCGCCTGGTCGACCTGTTCTACGCCCAGGGGCTCGTCATCTACACCGAACTCCTCAAAGACCCGGCGAAGGTGCTGGCGAGTTTCCCTCCCGAACAACGCAAGTACATGGCCGAGATCGGTGCGGTCGTGCGGTTGTCCACTCCGGAGGACATCGCGGCGGTCCGAACGGTTGCCTCGTCTCCGTTGAGAAGCGCTGAACTGTCCTTAACAAGATCAATATTGCCGGTGGCGCTGCCGGGCAGCGAGGATCTAAGGGTGAGCCGCAAGAGCGGAACGAACCCCTAGGAACACCGAAATGGACATCGAACATCTCGAACGACCCCTCCCCGTCTACCTGCCGGCACCGGTCGACGGCGAGCGGACTTCGCCGCGCCTCTCGGTCGGTACCGCGATGCGATGCCGCCTGGCCGGGATGCGGGCGCGGCGGGCGATGTCGGTCCGGCGGGCCGTCGCGCGGGTGCGGTTGCGGCTGAACGGGGTCCGGCTCGGCCGGGCGGTCTCGGGCCTGCTGCGTCCTCCGGTGGCCCGCGCGCTGCTCGCGTTCATGATGCGCGGGTTCTTCAACCGTTCGTTCAAGCGCGCCCTCGCGAAGCGGGCGTTTCAGGACTCGCCGGGCGGCTGAGCCGCGAACGGGTCCCATTCGAGGTCGATCGGGCCGCGCTCCTCAGCGATGCGGGCGAAGGCGCGGATGGCCTCGTTCTCCTTGGCCGCGGGCCAGACCAGGGCCGATTCGACGGTCGGGGCGTCGATCAGCGGCCGGTACGTGATGCCGGGGTGCTGGTTGTACTTCGCGAACTGGGTGATGATCGGGCCGATCGCCGAACCGGTGACGATCATGGCCATCCCCGCCTGCAGTGTGTCGACGAGGTACTTGCGCTTGATCGGCCGCCCCGAGGGCGACCGTAGCGGCACGAAGAAGTCGATCCAGGTGTCGTCCTCCGCTGAGGAGACGATGACCTCGTGGTCGGCCAGATCCTCCATGCGGGCCTGGCCGCGTGCGGCGAGCGGGTGGTGTTCGGGCATGGCCATGAGCAGCGGTTCACGCATGATCACCGGTCCGACCACGAGTTCGGGGTCGTTGAACGGCAGGAGCGTGGCCATCAGGTCCACCCGGTGCTCGCGCAGGGGGCGGAGGTGGTCGCCGATCTCGGATTCGAGGAGGAGCCTCGTCGTGGCGTCCTCGTGCCGCGACTCGAACTCGCGGCCGAGGGCCACCAGGTGCCTGCCGTTCTCGGTCCCGAGGAAGCCGAGGCGCAGTTCGCCGCCGATGCCGCGCCCCGAACCCACAGCGCGGCGCACCGCTTCCTGGACGGCCTCGTGGGCGGGTCCGAGGTCCTGCCGGAACTGGCGCCCGAGCTCGGTGAGGACCACGCCCCGGCTCGTCCGCTCGAACAGCGGGGCGCCGACGAGGCGTTCGACCTTCTGGATGAGCTGGGTGACGCGGGCGGGGGAGACGCGGAGGCGCTTGGCGGTGCGGCCGAAGTGCAGCTCCTCGCACAGTGCGAGGAAGGCCTCGATCTCCTGTCGCTCCACGGCTCCGCTCCCGGCGTTCAATCTCGCTCAACGGGCGTTGAGCGCTCACTGAATGCCGATTATTCACGAACGTTTGCACCACTCACTATCCGGTACAGGCGAGGGGGGGGGGGGGGGGGGGGGGGGGGGGGGGGGGGGGTTTTGGGGGGGGGGGGGGGGGTGGGGGTGGGGCCCCCCCCCCCCCCCCCCCCGAAGCGCTAGACCAGGCTGTCTTCCCACTGCCGGTGCAGCGTCGCGTACTCGCCGCCGTGGTCGATCAGCTCATCGGGGTGGCCGTCCTCGATGATCCGGCCGTGCTCCAGCACGAGCACCCGGTCGGCGATCTCCACCGTGGACAGACGGTGCGCAATGATGATCGCCGTCCGGTCCGCCAGGATCGTGCGCAGCGCGCGCTGCACCAGGCGCTCCGAAGGGATGTCGAGCGACGAGGTCGCCTCGTCGAGGATCAGCACGCGCGGGTCCGCGAGGAACGCCCGCGCGAACACCACCAGCTGCCGCTGCCCGGCCGAGAGCCGCCCGCCGCGCTTGCGCACATGCGTGTCGTACCCGTCCGGCAGCGCGTCGATGAACTCGTGCGCGCCGACGACCTTGGCGGCCTCGATGATCCGCTCGCGGCTCGCCCCAGGCTTGCCCAGCTCGATGTTCTCCGCGATCGTGCCGTTGAACAGGAAGTTCTCCTGCGTGATCATCACGATGTTCGCGCGCAGGTCCCGCTCGGAGAGGTCCCGCAGGTCCACGCCGTCGAGCGAGACCGTGCCCGCCTTCGGGTCGTAGAAGCGGCTCACGAGCTTCGCGATCGTCGTCTTGCCCGCACCCGTCGCCCCCACGAGCGCCATCGTCTGCCCGCCCGGGATGCGCAGGTCCAGGCCCGGCAGCACCACCTGGTCCTCCCGGTACTGGAACCGCACGCCGTCGAACCGCAGCTCGCCGCGCGGCGACGCGATCTGGCGCGGCGACTCCGGTTCGGCCACTTCCACTTCCTCGTCGAGCACGCCGGAGATCTTCTCCAGCGCCGACGTCGCCGACTGCAGCACGTTGTAGAACTGCACCAGCTCGTTCAGCGGGTCGAAGAACCGCTTCATGTACAGCAGGAACGCCGCCAGCACACCGACCTCGGTGTTGCCCTGCATGACCTGCCAGCCGCCGAACGCGAGCACCACGATCGTCGCCAGGTGCCCGATCCCGCGCATCCCGCCGGACATGAACGCGTTCTGCTGGTGCCCCTTCGCCTGTGCGAACCGGTTGTCCGTGTTCAGGCCCGCGAACAGCTCCCGGTCGCGGTCCTCGCGCCGGTACGCCTGCACCGCGCGCACCCCGCCCATCGACTCCACGAAGTAGACGATCAGGAGCGCCACGGTCTCGCGCGCCCGCCGGTACGCCAGCGTCGACACCTTGTTGAACCAGCGGCCCAGCATGATCATCAACGGGAACGTCAAGAGCGTGACCAGCGCCAGCCGCGTGTCGATCACCAGCATGACCACGGTGATCGTGACGACGTTCAGCCCGGCGAGCACCAGGTCGTCCACGCCGTTCTCGGTCAGCTCCCGGATCGCCTCCATGTCAGAGGACTGCCGGGCCGTCACGCGGCCCGACGTGAACCGCTCGTGGAACGACACCGACAGGTCCTGGAACTTGCGGAACACCCTGTTGCGCAGCGCGAACAGCATTGCGTTGCCGACCTTCGCCGACTGCGCGATGTACAGCCGCACGCACACGTACTTGACGACCGAGACCACCGCGAACGCGACCGCGATGCCGATCAGCACCGAGTAGTCGCCGCGCTCGCTGATCGCCGGGATCGCGTTGTCGATCCCGAACATGACCAGCAGCGGCGTGGCCATGCTCGTGAAGTTCTGCACCAGCAGGATCGCGCACAGGAACCAGACCGCCTTCTTATGCGGTCGGATCATCGAACCGAGGAGCTTGCGCGACTGCGTCCGCAGCTCCTTGATCGACGCCGCGTCGTCCACTTCGGCGCTCGTGCGGTCGGCCTCGGCCGACTCCGCCTGGCCGCGCCACGACACGTGTTTGTCGGCCGGCTTGTCGGTCATGGTCATGCCGCCACCTCCTCAGACTCAGCCGAGAGCACGTCCACGTACTCAGGGCTCTGGGCCATCAGCGCCGAGTGCTTCCCGAACGCCGCGATCCGGCCTTCGTGCAGCAGCGCAACGCGGTCCGCGAGCGCCACCGTCGAGGGCCGGTGCACGACGACGAGCGCGGTCGTCTCCCGCAGCACCTGCGCGAGCGCCCGTTCCACCAGCTCTTCGGTGTGCACGTCGAGCGCCGACAGCGGGTCGTCGAGGACGAGCACCGCAGGCCGCACGACGACGGCGCGGGCGAGCGCGAGGCGCTGGCGCTGGCCGCCGGAGAGCGAGAGGCCCTGCTCGCCGATGCGGGTGTCGAGCCCGTACGGCAGGTCGTGCACGAACTCGGCCTGCGCGACCTGAAGGGCCTCTTGGAGTTCCGCTTCGGTGGCGTCGGGCCGGCCGAGCGCGAGGTTCTCGCGCACGCTCATCGAGAACAGCGTCGCCTCCTCGAACGCGGTCGTCACGACCGAGCGCAGGTTCGCGAGCTGCAGGTCCCGGATGTCGGTGCCGTCCAAGAGGATGCGGCCGCCAGTCGGGTCGTTCAAGCGGGAAGGGAGTGACACGAGGGTCGACTTCCCCGAGCCGGTCTTGCCCGCGATCGCGACGGTCTCGCCGGGCTTGATCCGCAGGTCGACGCCGCGCAGGATGTCGCGCGTGTCGTCCTCGTACCCGAACTGCACGTTCTCGAAGACGAGTTCGCCCCGCACGTCGCTGCGGTCGACGGCCTTCGCGCCGGGCCGGTCCTTGATGGCCGGTTCGGTGTCGAAGACCTCGTAGACGCGGTCGGCGGCGGTCATGGCCTCGTTGCCGTGGGCCATGACCCAGCCCGAGGCCTCGATCGGCCACAGCAGCGCGAGCTGCAGCATGACGAACGCGGTCAGGTCGCCCACGCTCAACCGCCCTTCGGCGACCATGACCGACCCGAGGACGAGGACCGCGCCGATCGCGGCGGTGGCGATCGCGTCGTAGCCCGACCAGGAGCGGGACGCGATGAGGCTCTTGCGGATGCCCCGGTCCCGCAGCTCGGCGGCCTCCTTCTCGAAGCGCGCGGCCATGAGCGGCCCGCGTCCGAGCGCCTTGATCGCCCGGATGCCGAGCGCCGACTCCTCGGCGGCGCTGGAGACCTCGCCCGACTGGTCCTGCTCGGACCTGGCCGCGGGCAGGTAGCCCTTGAAGAACTTGCGGCCGATGAGGAACAGCGGCACGGCCGAGGCCGCGACGATGAGCGCGAGCCGCCATTCGATGAACAGCAGCTGGCCGAGGATGATCACGATCATGCCGATCGAGGTGATCGCGAAGACCAGGCCCCCGGCGAAGAACCGCCGGATCATGCCCAGGTCGGAGGTGACGCGGGCGAGGAGCTGCCCGGTCTGCCAGCGGTCGTGGAAGCCGGTGTGCAACCGCTGGAGGTGCGCGTAGAGGCCCGCCCGCATGTCCGCCTCGATCGCCATAGCGGTCGTGGTCTGCATGTAGCGCCGGGAGAGCTGGAGGATCGCGTCGGCCGCGCCGAGGAGGGCGATGAACCCGATGATGATCCACAGGCCCCGCATGTCCCTGTCGGCGATCGGGCCGTCGATGGCCCTGCCGACCAGCGGGGGAATGGCCAGGCCGGAGGCGATGTTCAGGAGGACCATCGTCCACAGCAGCGCCAGCCGGAACCGGTAGGGGTACAGGTACTTCTTGATGCGCCACAGGTTCGTCAGTGCCGAACGCCGTGGCTGCAGATCGTCTGTTTCGGACAGTTCTGGAGTTTTCAACCGCTCTGAGCCCACCGGATCACGGTACGAGCAGGGTCCGACACTCGGCAATCGATTTTCACCGGCCGACCGGCTAGCGGTCGGCCGGTGCGAGACTCAGCGACTACTGGAGCAGCAGGTCGCGCAGGGTGTCCGCGTCCTTGAAACCCGTCGACTCGGCGTACCGCTCCATGGAGCCGAAGCGGGCGTTGATCTCCTTGATGGTCTGGCGCATGGCCTCGGCCGGGACGTCCAGGCCGCCTTCGACCTCCGGCTTGCCGTAACGCTCGTCGCGCCACGCACGCCACCGCGCCGAACCGAACCGCGTCAGCTCGTAGTCGGCGGCGATGTCCTCGTCGTCGACCCCGAGGATCGACAGGAGCACGGCCGCGATGATCCCGGTCCGGTCCTTCCCGGCCATGCAGTGGAAGACGACCGGCTCGCCGCTCGCGATCACGTCGAGCGTGTCGCGCACGGACAGGTACCCGGACTCCATCATCCCGGTGTAGCGGTGCCGCAGGAACTCGACGAGCTCGGCCTCCTCCGTGAAGTTCGAGGAGTGGAGGCCGATGTCCTCCCACCTGATGTGGAGCATCTCGTGGTGGTGGAAATCGACGCCGTCGATGTCGGGGAACTTCGCGGACTCGTCCCATTCCGCGGCCCGGCGCAGGTCGATGACGTGCTTGATACCGAGGTGGTTGACGACCTGGTCGATATCGGCCTCGGTCGCGTTGCCGAAGTTGTCGGAGCGGTAGACCTGACCGGTCCGGACCTTCTTGCCGCCCAGGGCGTTCCAGCCGCCCACGTCGCGGAGGTTGAACACGTTCTCGGTGGGGATGAACTGCGGGGGAAGCGTCTCCAGCGGATCGTTCTCAAGGGTCATGGGCGTCTGCCTTCCTTTCGACGGGGTGCGCGGCGGGGAACGGCCTTGGGGCAAAGCGAACGGCGTGAACCGGATCGGTCCACGCCGTTGTAGCCCTGTCCCATTATCCCGACCGGTCCGCGAACGCGCTCATGCGTTTCCGCGAACCTGGAGACAACGGCAGGTTTCGCTTACTTAGAGCCTTCCGCAAGCTGCAGGAACTGCTTCTTGCTCGCCAGGTCCGCTTCCGCCTTCTTGATGCGGCCCGCATTCCCGTCGGCCTTGGCGCGCTCGAGCTTCTCCTCGGCCTCGGCGACCTGCTGGCGCATCTGGAGCAGCAGCGGGTTCTTCTCGACCGGGACCTTGCGCCAAGCGGTGTCCAGCGCGTCGCGGAGCTTGTCCTCGACGTTGCGCAGGCGCCGCTGCAGCTTCTGCTGGTTCTTGCGCGGGACGGCGCCGATGTCGTGCCACCCGGCCTGCAGGTCGCGGAACGCGTTCTGCGCGGCCTTCGGGTCGGCCTCGATGTCCAGCGCCTCGGCCTGCTTCAGCAGCTCTTCCTTCGCGGCCTGGTTGGCGTCCAGCTCCGCGTCGCGGGCCGAGAACACCTCCGAGCGGGCGTTGAAGAACACGTCCTGCGCGGCACGGAACCGCTTCCAGGCCTTCTGCTCGGCGTCGGGAGCCAGTCGCCCGGCGTCCTTCCACTCGGCCATGAGGCCCTTGAGCGCGTCGGCGGTCGGTCCCCAGTCGGTCGAGGTCGACAGCGCCTCGGCGCGGGCGATCAGCTCTTCCTTGGTCGACCCGATCACCTTGCGCTCGGCGTCGAGCTGCGAGAAGTACGCGCCGCGGTGGCGCGTGAACGTGTCGCGGGCCGAAGAGAACCGGCGCCACAGCTTCTGGTCGGTCTTGCGGTCGACCCCGTGGATCGCCTTCCACTCCTCGATGATCTCCGAGAAGCGGGCGCCCGAGGCCTTCCAGTGGCTGTCCTTCGCCGCGAGCTCCTCCGCCTCGGCCACGAGGGCCTCCTTGGCGGCGACGGCTTCGGCGCGCTCGGCGTCCTTGGCGGCCTTGAACTCGCCGAGCTTGTCGTCGGCGTGCTTCGCCAGGCCGTCGAGGCGCGCGGCGAGGCCGTCGACATCGCCGACCACGGCCGCGGTGTCGAGGCCTTCGCGGAGCTTGCGCAGCTGCGAGGCGGCCTGCTCGACGTCGGCGGACTCCGAGTTCAAGCGGGCGGCGATGAGATCGACTTCGACAACGAGGTCGGCGTACTTGCGCGCGAAGTGCGCGAGGCCCTCCTCGGTGGAGCCGGCCTGCCACGAGCCGACCGCGCGCTCGCCGGAGGAGGTTTTCACATAGACCGTGCCGTCGGCGTCAACGCGGCCGAAGCTGGTCCAGTCTCCGAGGTCACTCATCGCGGTAATCTCAAATCCTTCACACGAACTTAGGGACGTACTTCCCGTACCTTACGGTGGTTGACGGGTCGCCGCCAGCCGGGTGGTGCCGACACATGAACCGAAGGGGTCTCATCGTTGGGCTCTGCATCGCACGCTGGCAGCCTCCCCACCCTACAGCCGCCGGTGATCGCCGTCGTAGGCCCCACCGCAGCGGGGAAGACCGCCCTGTCGGTCGCGCTTGCCGAGGCCCTGGACGGCGAGGTCGTGAACGCCGACTCGATGCAGCTCTACCGGGGCATGGACATCGGGACGGCGAAGATCACCGAGGCCGAGAAGCGCGGTGTGCCGCATCATGTCTTCGATGTCCTCGACGTCACCGAACCGGCCGATGTGGCCAGTTACCAGCGTCTCGCCCGCGAAGCCATCAGCGATATCCGCGCCCGCGGGAAGCGCCCGGTCCTCGTCGGCGGCTCCGGCCTGTACGTGCAGGCCGCGCTCGACGAGATGGACTTCCCCGGCACCGACCCCGTGATCCGCGCCCGCCTCGAAGCCGAACTCGAAGCCGAGGGCTCCGCCGCGCTCTGGGAGCGCCTGAAGTCCCTCGACGCCGCCGCCGCTGCCGCGATCCTGCCTTCGAACGGCCGCCGCGTCGTGCGCGCCCTCGAAGTCGTGGAGCTCACCGGCTCCTTCACCGCGAGCCTGCCCGAGCCGAAGGCCCACCTCGAAGCGGTCCGCATCGGCGTCGACCTCGACACCGCCGTCCTCGACGAACGCATCGAGCGCCGCGTCCAGACGATGTGGGACGCCGGGCTCCTCGACGAGGTCCGCGACCTCGAGAAGCAGGGCCTACGCGAGGGCCGCACCGCGTCCCGCGCCCTCGGCTACCAGCAGGTCCTGGCCCACTTCTCCGGCGAGTACGACGAGGCCGAGGCCTTCCGCCTCACCGCCCAGGGCACGCGCCGCTTCGTGCGCCGCCAGCGCTCCTGGTTCAAACGGGACGGCCGCATCGAATGGTTCGATGCGGCCGCTCCGGAACTCCTGCAGACCGTGCTCGCGAAGATCGCGAGCACGGGCTGAGCACTTAGGCGCGCGGGTTCGGCGCCTTCGTCTCCTTGGGGTCGGTCACCGAGACCGGCTCCAGGAGCTTGTTGATCTTCTCCATGACCTCGTCGTCGAGCTTCACGCCGACGGCCTTGACGTTCTCCTGGACCTGCTCGGGCCGGGTCGCGCCGATGATCGCCGCAGACACGTTCGTGTTCTGCAGGACCCACGCGAGGCTCAGCTGCGCGATGGTGAGGCCCTGCTCCTCGGCGATCGGGCCGAGCTGCTGGACCCGCTCGAGCACGTCGTCGTTGAGCCACTGCTCGACGAAGCGGCCGAACTTCGGGTCCGCGCCGCGCGAACCGGCGGGGGCGGCCTGGCCCGGCTTGTACTTGCCGGTGAGGATGCCCTGCGCCAGCGGCGACCAGACGATCTGCCCGATGCCCAGCTCCTCCGAGGCCGGGATGACCTCGGCCTCGATGACCCGCCACAGCGCGGAGTACTGCGGCTGGCTCGACACGAGCTGGATCTTCAGCTCCTTGGCGAGCGCGGCGCCCGCGCGGATCTGCTCGGCGTTCCACTCGGAGACGCCGATGTAGTGGGCCTTGCCGGAGTGCACGACGTCCGCGAACGCCTGCATGGTCTCTTCCAGCGGCGTCTCGACGTCCCAGCGGTGGGCCTGGTACAGCTCGACGCGGTCGGTCTGCAGACGCTGGAGGGAGTTGTTGATGGACTCCTTGATGTGCTTGGCGGAGAGCCCGCGGTCGTTCTTGCCCTCGCCCATCGGCCAGTAGACCTTGGTGAAGATCTCGAGCCCGTCGCGGCGCTGGCCCTTGAGCGCGCGGCCCAGGACCTCTTCAGCGGCGCCCTGCGCGTAGACGTCGGCGGTGTCGAAGGTGGTGATGCCCGCTTCGAGGGCGGCGTTCACGCACGCGACGGCGGCGTCCTCTTCCACCTGCCCGCCGTGGGTGATCCAGTTGCCGTAGACCAGTTCGGAAATAACGAGGCCTGAGCGGCCGAGATGACGAAACTCCATGCCCAAGAGATTACCTGCCGCACGGCTAGCGTCCAAGACTCCAAGATCACAGGCCAGGTGAACAGGCCGTGAGCCTAGAGCGGCCCGTCGTCGATGGAGACGGCCGCGTCGAGGGTGCGCAGCGCTTCGGCCCGGTCGGCGCGCAGCGGCACGATCTCGTTGCCGTCCAAGCCGAGTGCACCCCACGAGTACCCGTCGGTGGCGAGGAACCCGGAGGGGTGGACCTCGACGCGCTGGTACCTCGGGGGCACGACCACGCGCCCGGTCTTGTGCACGACGAGCACGCGCCCGCGCTGGGAGGCGACGGCGACGCCGTTGACGAACCCGGTCACGGTCCGCCCGTCGGCCGTCGGCGTCTCCATCGAGTTGTAGAGCATCGGGACGACGACGGTGCCGGTGCGGTCGATCGCGCCCCAGTCGGCCTGGCACACGGCCGCGACGCCGCCGCGGAAGTCCCCGGCCTGGCTGAACGCGGCCTGCACGACGGGCCTCTGGTCGGCGCCGAGGTACCCGAACCGGCCGGTCTGCGGGTCCTGGAACCGGTCGGGCGCGGGGTGCCCGGCCCTTTCGGGCCAGCCGCGCGGCGGCGGCCCGAACCCGTTCTTCGCGGCGTGCTCCTCGATGAGCGAGAGCGCGGTCTCGACGATCTGCATGACGAACCCGTGCGGGTTCTGCTCGGAGGCGCGCTGCACGTGGATGAGCGATTCGGTGATGCGGCCCTGCGCGATGCACGAGAGGCCCGCGTAGGCGCGCACGGCGCCGGTGAGGGTCCGGGGGAGCTCTCCGGCTTCGGCGAGCGCGAACAGCTGGTCGGCCTCTTCGTGGCGGCCGCGCACGCGCAGCACCTGCGCGAGGCGGGCCCGCGCGGGGGCCAGGAGCAGGTCGGCGCCGACCGCTTCGGCGTACTTGACGGCCGCAGCCGCGTCGACTTCGGCGCCGTCGAAGTCGCCGAGGACGCGGAGGATCACCGCACGCACGCCGAGCAGCCGGGACTGGTCGGCCTCGGCTGCGGCGCGGGCGAGCCTGACCGTGGCCTCTTCGCGGATCTGCTGGAGGGCGACGGTGTCGGCGATCGCGTGCCGCATGGTGGCGCGATCGAGCGGGCCGAGGGCGCGGAACAGCCCCGCCCGCAAGTCGGCCGCGACATCCACCACGTTGACTACTTTCCGGGGTCAGGGAGGGCTACGACAATTCGAGGGTAAGCCATGGACGACCCGGGGACGACGGCAGAACGATCCCGGGCCGGACCGGAGTAAAAGCGGACAAGTCCTTCGACGAAGCTTGCGAGTCGTCAATTTGCGGAGCCGGACCCGTCTCGCCTACTTGACGACCTTGCCGAGGTCGTCTTCTTTGGCCTTGTAGCTCATGCGCGGGCGCGGGTTGCGCATCGAGCGGGGCATGATGCTCCGCTGGATCGCGTACCAGTACAGGCCGCCCTTGCGCTGCTCGGTCTTCGGGTAGCGCTTGAACACGATCCGGTTGACGCGGCGCGCCAGGAACACCGATTCGAGCACGATGACGGCCGTCAGCGCGATGAGCGCGATGAACAGGTAGCTCTGGAGCTGCACGGAGCCGGAGGTCGAGAGGATCAGGATGCCGAACGCGCCGAACATGTAGTACTGGCCGAAGGACCAGCGGGAGTCGACGATGTCGCGCACGAGCAGGCGCTCGGCCCCGCGGTCGCGCGGCAGGTGGTACTTGTCGAAGAGCGGGTCGCCCTTCCACTGGCCTTCGGCGATGCGGGAGCGCTCGTTGCGGAGGTCTTCGCGCGCCTGCTTCTTCTGCTCCTTGGTGAGCGGGCCGGCCTTCTTCTGGGCCTCCCGCTTCTCCTTCGCGGTCATGGGCGGGTTGACCGGGGGGCGCGCCTTGGACTGGTTGGGCCGCTTGGGAGTGGCCTTCCCCTTCTTGTCGGTGGCGGAAGCCGTCTGGGTCTCCTCGGGAGCAGGTGTCTCCGCCTGCACGGACTTCTTCGCCACGGACTTAAGGCCTTCCTCGACTCGCTGCGGGATGCTGCCCTCCAAGCATACCTACGCCATTTCGGGCAGCTCCGGCTCAGCTACCTGCTGGTGGGCCGCTCGATCTTCGCGCCGAGCCCGAGGAGCTTCGACTCGAAGTTCTCGTAGCCGCGCGTGATGTAGCGGTCGACGCCGTAGACGCGCGAGGTGCCCTCGGCGGCCATAGCGGCGATGAGGTGGCTGAACCCGGCGCGCAGGTCGGGGATCTGGACGTCGGCGGCGTGCAGCTTCGTGGGCCCGGCGATGACGGCCGAGTGCAGGAAGTTGCGGCGGCCCCAGCGGCACGGCGTGCCGCCCAGGCAGTCGGAGTACAGCTCGATGTTGGCGCCCATGCGGCGCAGCTCGGAGGTGTAGCCGAAGCGGTTCTCGTACACGGTCTCGTGCATGATCGACAGGCCGTCGGCCTGGGTGAGCGCGACGACGATGGGCTGCTGCCAGTCGGTCATGAGCCCGGGGTGCACGTCGGTCTCGAGCGCGACCGGCTTGAGCGGGGTGCCCGGGTGCCAGAAGCGGATGCCGCCCTCGTTCGGGTCGTCGTTCACCTCGTACGCGCCGCCGATGGAGCGGAACACGTTGAGGAACGTCATCATGTCGGCCTGCTGCGCGCCGCGCACGTACACGCTGCCCTGGGTGGCGAGCGCCGCCGAGGCCCACGATGCGGCCTCGATGCGGTCGGGCAGGGCCCGGTGCGAGTAGCCCTTGAGCTCGTCGACGCCGACGATCTCGATCACGCGGTTGGTGTGCACCTTGATGATCGCGCCCATCTTCTGCAGGATGCAGATGAGGTCGATGATCTCGGGCTCGATCGCGGCGTTGCGGAGTTCGGTGGTGCCCTTGGCCATCACGGCGGTGAGCAGGACCTGCTCGGTCGCGCCGACCGACGGGTACTCGAGCTCGTAGCGGATGCCGTGGAGGCCGTTGGGGGCCGACAGGTGCGTGCCGTCGGCGCTCTTCTCGACGACCGCGCCGAACTTGCGGAGCGCGTCGAGGTGGAAGTCGATGGGGCGGCCGCCGATGTTGCACCCGCCGAGGTCGGGGATGAAGGCGCGGCCGAGGCGGTGCAGGAGGGGACCGCACAGGAGGATCGGGATGCGGCTGGTCCCGGCGTGGACGTTGATCTCCTCGACGCCGGCGGACTCGACCGAGGTGGGGTCCATGTAGAGCGTGTCGCCGTCGAGTTCGACGTCGACGCCGTGGACGCGGAGCAGGCCCGTGACGACTTCGACGTCGCGGATCGCGGGCACCGAGCGCAACACCGAGGGGGACGTGCCCAGGAGGGCGGCGACCATCGCCTTCGAGACGAGGTTCTTCGCACCGCGGACCAGGACCTCGCCTTCGAGGGGGGTGCCGCCGTGGATGATCAGCACGTCTTCTGAACGTTCAGTTTCGGAAGGGGTGGCGTCGGTGCTGCTCAAGAGGTCTCCTCGGTGGGTGGAGTTCTGGGACTGAAGCCGGGAACGTAAGTGGAGCGAATCGTAGTTCGGCGTACGCCTCGATTTCGCTCGGCGGACCAACGATAACGGAACGGCCACGGGAAAAACGCCCAGGTAGCGCCATAACCCACGGTGATCATGCGCACCAGAAACCGGGCAACGAACTTGCCGTTCAAAACGTGGCGGCGCGGGCCGCGGTGCCCACTTCAGGGACACGCTGCGACCCGCGCCGTTGGTTGCACGTTCAGTCGGTGTTGGCTACGGCAGTGCGAGCATCCGGTCGAGCGCCTCGCGCGCGTACTCGGCGGTCGCGGCGTCCACGGTGATCGTGTTCGGCACGCGCCCGGCGACCAGCTCTTCCAAGGCCCACACCAGGTGCGGCAGGTCGATGCGGTTCATCGTCGAGCAGTAGCAGACCGTCTTGTCCAGGAACGAGATCTTCTTGTCCGGGAACTGGTTCGCCAAGCGCCGCACCAGGTTCAGCTCGGTACCGATAGCCCACGAGGAACCGGCCGGGGCCGCTTCGAGCGCCTTGATGATGTACTCGGTCGAGCCCACGTAGTCGGCGGCCTCGACGACCTCGTGCTTGCACTCGGGGTGCACCAGGATGTTGACCTCGGGGTCGAGGCGGCGCATCTCCTCGACGCATTCGAGGGTGAAGCGCCCGTGGACCGAGCAGTGGCCCTTCCACAGGATGATCTTGGCGTTCCGCAGCTCTTCGTCCGTCAGGCCGCCGTTCGGCTTGTGCGGGTTGTAGAGCACGCAGTCGTCGAGCGAGTAGCCCATCTCGCGGACCATCGTGTTGCGCCCGAGGTGCTGGTCGGGCAGGAACAGGACCTTCTCGCCCTGCTCGTAGGCCCACCGCAGCGCCCGCTCGGCGTTCGAGGAGGTGCACACGATGCCGCCCTCGCGGCCGACGAAGCCCTTGATCGCGGCCGTGGAGTTCATGTACGTCACAGGCACCGTGGTCTCGGCGATGCCGACGCGCTTGAGGTCCTCCCAGCACTGCTCGACCTGGGACGCGGTCGCCATGTCCGCCATGGAACACCCGGCGGCCAGGTCCGGCAGGATGACCTGCTGGTGGTCGCCGGTGAGGATGTCGGCGCTCTCGGCCATGAAGTGCACGCCGCAGAACAGGATGTACTCGGCGTCGGGCCGCGCGGCGGCCTGCTGGGCGAGCTTGAACGAGTCGCCGGTGACGTCGGCGAACTGGATCACCTCGTCGCGCTGGTAGTGGTGGCCCAGGATGAAGACGTTGCCGCCCAGGGTCTCCTTGGCGGCGCGGGCGCGCTCGACCAGGTCGGGGTCGGAGGGCGCGGGCAGCTCACCGGGGCAGTCGACGCCGCGCTCGGAGCCGGAGTCGGTGCCGCGTCCGAGGAGCAGGAGCGCGGTCTGAGTGGAAGCAGGTTCGTTGAAGCCCGTCATGGCGGCAATGTTAAACCTTCTCGACGCCTGTACGGGGCGCCTGAATCCGCTATCCGGACAAGCCGTCCACAGGGTGGGCCCGGCCCATAGCTGGAAAGCGGTTACACCCAGCGTCCGGGCATCCACTACGCTCTTGGTGTGCGCATCCTCATAGCTCCCGACAAGTTCGCCGGCACCATGAGCGCCGCCGAAGCCGCCGACGCCGTCGCCGCGGGCTGGCGCCGCGCCCGGCCCGGCGACGCCACGGTCACCCTGCCGCTCGCCGACGGCGGCCCCGGGTTCGTCGACGTCCTCGCCCACGCCCTCCCCGGCGCGGTCCGCCGCACCGTCGAGACCTGCGACCCCCTCGGCCGCCCCGTCAAGGCCGACTACCTGCGCGACGGTGAGACCGCCTACATCGAGTCCGCCGCCGCGTGCGGCCTCCACCTCCTCGAAGCCGCCGAACGCGACCCGCGCCGCACCACCACCTACGGCCTCGGCCTCATCGTCGCCGACGCCATCGAGACCGGCGCCCGCCGCGTCGTCGTCGGCCTCGGCGGCTCGGCCACCAACGACGCCGGAGCCGGGATGCTCACCGCCCTCGGCCTCACCCTCCTCGACTCCACCGGCGCCGCACTCCCTTACGGCGGCGGCGTCCTCTCGGCCTGCGCCGACATCGAAGGCCACGCCCGCACCCGCGGTGTCGAGTTCATCGCCGCCACCGACGTCGACTCCCCGCTCCTGGGCCCCCACGGCGCGACCTACATGTTCGGCCCGCAGAAGGGCGCGAGCGGCAGCGCCCTGCCGTTCCTGGAGATGTCCCTCTCCGCCTTCGCCGAACTCGCCGAACGCAAGCTCGGCCCGGTCGGCGCCTCCGAACTGCCCGGCGCCGGAGCCGCCGGAGGCCTCGGCTTCGCGTTCTTCCTCCTCGGCGGCCACCGCGAGTCCGGCGCCCGCCTCACCTGCGACGCCGTCGGCCTCGACGCCAAAATCGCCGAAGCCGACCTCGTCATCACCGGCGAAGGCTCCTTCGACGCCCAGAGCCTGCGCGGCAAGCTCGCCGCCGAGGTCGCCTCCGGCGCGGCCGCCCACGGCAGGCCCTGCCTCGTCCTCGCCGGCCGCTCCGACCTCGACTCGCACCCCGACCTCGCCGGAGTCCACTCGGTCGTCGACCTCGTCGGCAGCCCCGAGGCCGCCATGCGCGAACCCGTACAGGGCCTCACGTCACTCGCCGAGAAAGTGGCGAATGAATGGCAGGAGTAGGTACGGTCGAGGACTGGTCGGCAGGACACGTCACACCTACGGGGATGTGACCTCCGGACTGTGTTGCAGATTCCCTTCACTGCGCTACGGGAATAGCGACGGGTCCGCGCCTGTTGGGTACTGTTGACCTGTCGAAGAGACCCGTTCGACGTGGATCTCGCACACACACGAGGGAGTTGCCAGTGAGCACCGCTCAGCAGGCCGAAGACGTCAAGGACAACGCCACCAAGGTCGGCGTCGTGCTCACCGAGGCTGCCGCCACCAAGGTCAAAGCCCTGATCGAGCAGGAGGGCGAGGAAGGCCTGCGACTGCGCGTCGAAGTCAGCCCCGGCGGCTGCTCCGGTCTGCGCTACGGCCTCTACTTCGACACCGACGTGCGCGACGGCGACACCGTCCAGGACTACGAGGGCTTCGGCGTCGTGGTCGACAAGATGAGCATCCCCTACCTCATCGGCGCCAGCATCGACTTCGCCGACCGCATCGACGCCCAGGGCTTCACCATCGACAACCCGAACGCCCAGGGCTCCTGCGCCTGCGGCGACTCCTTCCACTAGGAGCATCGATTCGGACAGCCAGCCCGGTCGATCTCCGGATCGGCCGGGCTGAGCCGTGCGCTAGGCTGTCTGCTCCCACCACGGGCCCCACCGCCCGATCACGTAGCGCTTCTAGCGCTTTCATTCACGTCCCCGACTGAACGAGGACAATCGCAGTGGCACTTGCAGTGCAAGGCATGAAGACCGCCGTCACCGGCTCGACCGCCGAAACGGTCGGCCACGGCATGACCCGGCTCGGCCAGGCGCCCGTCGTGGTCGACGGCGAAGAGCTCGACCTCATCGAGGTCATGGAGCGCGGCGGCACCCTCCGCCTCGTCCACATCGGACCGGGCGAGGCCAAGGCGATGCACGCCTACGCCGACCAGTGCCGCGACCTCGGCCTCGAGTTCAGCGCCGACCCCGGCGAACTCGAAGGGGAGGAAGCCGTCGAGTTCCTGACCGGCGCCAAATTCCTTGTGACGAGCCAGGAGCGGTACCAGTTCCTCCAGGCCACCACCGGCCTGAGCGACGACCAGATCCTCGAGAAGGTGCGCGTCCGCGTCACCACGCTCGACCAGGACGGCGTCGAGATCGCGGGCCACGACATGGACCGCATCCGCGTGCCTTTCGCGCGCTCCAGCGACACGATCGACCCCGCGGGCGCGGGGGACGCCTTCACCGCAGGGCTCCTCGCCGGTCTCGGGTGGGGGATGAGCCTGCGCCGGTCCGCCGAGGTCGGCTCGCAGATGACCGCGCTGGCCCTCGAATCCGTTGGTCCGCAAGGCTATGCGGTCAACCCGGTCGAGTTCGTGCACCGGCTGGAGCAGTCCTACGGACCGGCCGCCGCGGCCGAGGCCTCCGCGTACCTATTGCCGGAGTTATCAGCGGGGACCGCCTTGCCCCGTTATCAAAACCTGTGTCTTGATAATTGCGATTCTGTGCGCAACACAGCCGAAATACTTGCGCGCCAAAGTCTCTGCGAACCGTCTGCTGCGTAACGATTTCACAACGCACTCTTTCTTTTGAGTGTGTTGTGCGACATGGTGTGAGGTATCCCACGACCCACTCACACTCTGGAGCGTCCAGTGCGACGAATGCGAATGACGGTGGCCGCGGTCGCCGCCGCCGGAATGACGGTGGCGACCGCCGCCTGTACTGGAGACGAGGGCGATGTCGGCGGTGGAGGCGGCGGCGACGCCATCGTCAACATGCAGATCGGCGACGTCCGCAGTCTCATTCCGGGGGGCTCGGGCGAGTCCGAGGGCTTCCGGATCATCAAGAACGTCTACGACGGCCTGGTCTACTACGACCGCGAGACCGGCGAACCGGAGAACCTGGCCGCCGAGGAGATCACCTCGACCGACAACCAGACCTGGACCATCAAGATCAAGGAAGGCCTGACGTTCCACAATGGCGAGGCGGTGAACGCCGACGCGTTCATCCGCTCGTGGGACCGTACCGCTTACGCGCCCAACGTACTGCCGCTGAACTACTTCTTCGCCACGGTCGAAGGCTACGACGCGATGAACCCCGCGCCGAAGCCCGAGGACACTTGGGCCGACCCGGAGGTCCCCGAGTACGACCCGGTCGAGACCACCCACCTCTCCGGTCTCACCGCGGTCGACGACCTCACCCTCGAGGTCAAGCTCTCCGCGCCGTTCCTCGGCTTCCCCACGATGCTCGGCTACGAGGCGTTCTACCCCGTCGCCCAGGAGTGCCTGGACAATGTGGAGGCCTGTGAGAAGAAGCCGATCGGTAACGGCCCCTTCATGTTCGAAGAGGAGTACGACATCGAGGCGGGCGGCAGCGTGGTCCGCTGGGAGGACTACGCGGGCGACATGCCGGCGAGCATCGACGGCGTCAAGTGGAAGGTCTACCTCGCGGGCGACGACTGCTGGGCCGACTTCCTCACCGGCGACATCGACGTCTGCCGCCCGACCGCGGCGGACTACGAGACGGCGATGACCGACGAGGACCTCACGACGCGCCTGATCCAGCAGGAGGACCCGAGCATCCTGATGCTCTCGTTCCCGCTGTACGACCCCAAGTTCCAGGACGTCAACCTGCGCCGCGCCATCTCCATGGCCATCGACCGCGAGGGCGTGCTCAACGTGGTCGGCCCCGAGCGCTTCTACCCGCTCGACACCTTCGTCCCCGCCTCGATCCTCGGCGGCGGCCAGGGCACCTGCGGCGAGTACTGCACGTACGACCCTGAAGGCGCGAAGGACCTGCTGGCGCAGGCCGGCGGCTGGCCCGAGGGCGAGAAGCTCAAGATCTGGGTCAACGACGCGAACGACAACGTGGACATCTTCCGCGCCATCGGCGACTCCATCTCGCAGTCGCTCGGGATCGAGTACGAGCTGGTCACCATGGAGTGGACGGACTACCTGCCCGCCCGCGAGGGACACCAGCTCGACGGGCCGTTCCGCAACGGCTGGAGCCCCGACTACAACCTGAACGAGAACTACCTGGAGCCGATCTACGGCGGCGGTGTCGACACCAACGACATGGGTTATGCGAACGCCGAATACGACGCGAAGATCGCCGCGGCCGGTGCCGCGTCCACTCTGGATGAAGCGGTCGCGCTCTACCAGGAGGCCGAGGCGATCCTCGCCGCGGACATGCCGAGCGCCCCGGTGTTCGGTGAGAAGTTCAACTACTTCTACACCGACCGCCTCGAGAACGTCTACGTCCACCCGATCTACTCGGGCCCGGGCGGCGACTGCGAGCTGCGCGAAGTCACCTTCAAGTAGACAGCGACTCCCTACAGCGGGCGGGCCGGAAGCGGCCCGCCCGCATCCCTCAGAACGGATAACCCATGGGACGCTACGTCATCCGCCGTCTCCTCCAAGCGCTGCTCACCCTCGGCATCGTGCTCTTCCTGCTGCACTACCTGATGGCGCTCTCGGTCCAGATCCGCGGCAACCCCGCGACGCTGTTCTTCGGAGGCGAGCGCACGCCCGACCCGGCGATGCTCGCGCAGGTCGAACGGCTCTACGGGCTCGACAACAAATGCTACGAACGCATCGGCGACCCCTGCCTCGTGCCGTTCGTCGACCGCCTCCAGCAGTACGTCACCGGCGACCTCGGCACCACCCTCAACGGCAACCGCGACGTCGCCCAGCTCCTCGCCATCTACATCCCGAACACGCTGCGGCTCTTCGTGTTCGCGACGATCACGCTCGTCGCGGTCTCGATGGTGCTGGGCACCTGGGCCGCGCGCCACCGCGGGAAGCTCATCGACCACACCGTGCGGGGCACGACCATCCTGGCCGACTCCGTCCCGGTGTTCCTCATCCTCTTGTCCTACGTGTACATAGTCGCGGTCCCGCTCACCCGCTGGGCCAGAGGTATATGGGGCACCGAGTCCTTCATGGGCCAGGTGTTCAGACCCAACTACAACCCCGACTACCCGTGGACCACGATCATCATCCCCGGCATCATCGTCGGCACGGTCGGCCTGGCCACCATGACCCGCCTCATCCGCGCCGCGCAGCTGGAGAACCTCGGCTCGGACTTCGTCCGGACCGCGAAGGCCAAGGGCCTCAAGCCGATGCGCATCACGATCGTGCACGTGATCCGCAACTCGATGATCCCGATCATCACCGGCATCGGGTTCCTCTTCGCCTTCATGCTCTCCGGGGCCGTCCTCACCGAGGGCGTCATGGGGATTCCCGGCATGGGCCGGATGATCTTCGAGGCCGTGCAGCGCCAGGAGGGCAACCTCGTCATCGTCGGGCTCTCCGTCTCGGCGGTCGTGGTGGTCTTCGTGAGCGTGGTCGTCGACCTCCTCTATGCCGCATTCGACCCGAGGATTCGCTATGAGTGAGCTGACCGCCCCCGCCCCGAGCGCTGAACGGCAGGCGACCCTGTGGTCGGACGCCTTCCACACCATGCGGAAGCGGCCCGACGTCATCATCGCCTCCGTCGTGCTCCTGTTCGTGTTCGCGATGGCGGCCTTCCCGGGCCTGTTCACCGACAAGGACCCGACGACCTGCTTCGGACGCGAAGCCAAGGAGCGGCCCGCCACCTGGTTCACCGGAGACCATCCACTGGGGACCGATGCGTTCGGCTGCGACTTCGCCGCGACCCTCGTCCACGGCACCCGGCCCACGATCACGCTGGCGCTCAGCGTCATCATCGCCTCGGCCCTCATCGGCCTGGTCCTCGGCATCTACGCCGGGTACTACGGCGGCTGGACCGACGGGGTCATCTCCCGCGCGCTCGACGTCTTCATCGTGATCCCGATGCTCATGGGCGCCATGCTGATCCTCAGCCTCTTCCGCGGCCGCGTCTCCGCCGACAACCTGTTCGAGACGATCGCCGCACCGGCGCTCGCGCTGACCCTGTTCGGCTGGATGGAGTTCTGCCGCTACACCCGGGCTGCGACGCTGGAGTCGAAGAACCTCGACTACGTGGTCGCCGCCCGGTGCCTCGGCGCCAGCGACCGGCGGATCATGTTCAAGCACATCCTGCCCAACGCGATCGTGCCCGTCACCGCGATCGTGCCCACCACCATCGGCGGGATCATCGTCACCGAGGCGGCCCTGGCCGTGCTCGGCATCGGCGTCCAGCCGCCCGCCACCAGCTGGGGCGTGCTGCTGTCCAAGGGCACCGAGTGGGCCGGAGGCGGCTACGTCTACCTCTTCGCCTGGCCGCTGGCGCTGCTCATCCTGACCGTGTTCGCGTTCGCGACCTTCGGCGACGCGCTCCGCGACGCCCTCGACCCGAAACTGAGGTGAGCGCGATGGCAGAGACCATGCGCGTCGTCGGGGACACCCTGCCCGGCGCCGACCTGAACGCGCCACTGCTCGAAGTGGACGATCTGCGCGTCGAGTTCCAGGTGCGCGGCAAGCGGATACCGGCCGTGCGCGGCGCGAGCTTCACCGTCGAGCAGGGCCGCACACTGGCCGTGGTCGGCGAGTCCGGCTCGGGCAAGTCGGTGACCTCCCAGGCGATCATGGGCATCCTCGACACCCCGCCGGGGCACATCACCGGCGGCCGCGTCCTCCTCCACGGCGTCGACCTCCTCAAGCAGGACGAGGAGACGCGCCGGACCGTGCGCGGCAACCACATCGCCATCGTCTTCCAGGACGCCCTGTCCGCGCTCAATCCACTCTGGTCGGTCGGGTTCCAGATCGGCGAGCTGTTCCGCGTCCACCGCGGCCTCAGCCGCGCCGATTCCAAGGCCCGGGCGGTCGAACTCCTCGACCTCGTCGGCATCCCCGACGCGAAGAACCGGGTCGGCCACTACCCGCACCAGTTCTCCGGCGGCATGCGCCAGCGCGTCATGATCGCGATGGCCCTCGCGCTCGACCCGGAGGTCCTCATCGCGGACGAGCCGACCACGGCCCTCGACGTCACGGTCCAGGCCCAGATCATGCGGCTGCTCAAGCGGATACAGGCCGAGCGGCACATGGGCCTGATCCTCATCACCCACGACCTCGGCGTGGTCGCCGACGTCGCCGACGACGTGGCGGTCATGTACGCGGGCGAGGTGGTCGAGCGGGCGAGTATCCGCGAGACCTTCAAGCGCCCCGCCCACCCGTACACGAAGTCGCTGCTGCGCGCGATCCCGCGCGTCGACACGGTCGGGCAGCAACTCGAGGTCATCCGCGGCCTCCCGCCGAACCCGGCCAAGCTGCCGGGCGGCTGCACGTTCCACGAGCGCTGCTTCGCGGCCGAGGACAAGTGCGCCACGGACATCCCGCCCTGGCTCGAACCGGCCGAGCACCACGGCAGCCGCTGCCACTTCGCCGAGGAGGTCTACACCGATGAACGCTGAACTGGGCCAGGCGGATACGGGCACCCAGCCGGTCCTCGAAGCGAAGGACCTGGTGAAGCACTTCCCGATCCAGCGCGGCATCGCCATCAAGCGCACGGTGAGCCACGTCCAGGCGGTCGACGGCGTCGACCTGCGGCTCTACCCGGGCAAGACCCTCGGCGTCGTCGGCGAGTCCGGCTGCGGGAAGTCCACACTGGCCAAACTGCTCGTCGGGCTCGAAGCCCCGACATCCGGTTCGATCCAGTTGCAGGGCAAGGAGATCAGCAACCTCTCGACCCGCAAGATACGCCCGTTCCGGCGGGACATCCAGCTGGTCTTCCAGGACCCGTACACCTCCCTCAACCCGCGTCTCACGGTCGGCGACATCGTGGGGGAGCCCTTCGAGATCCATCCCGGCGTCGTCCCGAAGGCGAAGCGCGCCGACGAAGTGAAGGAGCTGCTCGACATGGTCGGCCTCAGCCCCGACCACGTGAACCGCTACCCGCACCAGTTCTCCGGCGGCCAGCGCCAGCGCATCGGCATCGCCCGCGCCCTGGCGCTGCGCCCGCAGGTGCTGGTGCTCGACGAGCCGGTGAGCGCCCTGGACGTGTCGATCCAGGGGCAGGTCATCAACCTCCTTGAGCGCCTTCAGGACGAGCTCGGGCTGGCGTACGTGTTCATCGCGCACGACCTGTCGGTGGTGCGCCACATCGCCGACGAGGTCGCGGTCATGTACCTGGGCAAGGTGGTCGAGCGGGGCACGGGCCGCGAGATCTACGACCATCCGCGCCACCCGTACACGCAGGCGCTGCTCTCGGCGGTCCCCGTCCCCGACCCGGACCTGCGCGGCCAGCGCGACGAGATCATCCTCCAAGGCGACGTGCCGTCCCCGATCAACCCGCCTTCGGGCTGCCGCTTCCGCACCCGCTGCTGGAAGGCCACCGACCACTGTGCCGAGGAGGTCCCCACACTCGACGTGGGGGACAAGGGAACGCACCCGACGGCCTGCTTCTACGCGGAGGAGCGCGACGTCACCCACGCCGTCAAATAGCTCGGCTAGTCTCGAGGGATGGCAGTCTTCCACGTGCCTTTCCACCTCGATGAGCGCATTCCCGACCTCCCACTCCCGGTCGGGAATGCGATCGTCGACATCCGCCCCGAGCTGCCTGAAGGGGAGGTGTGGGCGCGCCTTGTGGCGCTGTACGACCGTGTCGCGCAAGTGGTCTCGGGATCGTACGCCGAGAGCGGGCACTTGACGGTGGTCTCGGGCGACTGCACGGTCTCCATCGGGATGCTCGCGGGGCTGCAGCGCGCGGGGCTCGATCCGGCGGTGGTCTGGGTCGACGCGCACGGCGACGTCCAGACCATGGAGACGACCACTTCTGGGTACATCGGCGGCATGGCTCTGCGTTTCGCTTTCGGCTACCGCGCCGAAGCCATCGCCGAGCCCCTCGGGCTCCGCCCGCTTCCCGAAGACCGCGCCGTCCTGG
This sequence comes from Glycomyces sp. NPDC050141, assembly GCF_055586545.1. NCBI lineage: Bacteria > Bacillati > Actinomycetota > Actinomycetes > Glycomycetales > Glycomycetaceae > Glycomyces > Glycomyces sp. NPDC050141. Next base: position 65,544 of record NZ_JBVJHZ010000020.1, read on the forward strand.
TCGACGCCCGCGACCTCGACCCGGCCGAGCAGCAGTTCCTCGACTCGAGCCCGTTGCGGCGGTTGCCGATCGAGGCACTGCAGGCCGAAGACCTGCCCGCGGGCCCGCTCCTGGTCAACCTCGACCTCGACACGATCGATCCCGCCGAGCACCTCGACGCCCGCTACCAGGCCGCCGGGGGCCCGGACCTGGAGACGTTCGTGCGCGCGGTGAGCACCATCGCTGCCACCGGGAGAGCCGTTGCCGTCAACATCGCCTGCACCTGGGACCCAGGCGATCCCGAGACCGAAGCGCTCCGCCGCGACGTCATCGAGGCGGTCTTGAAAGCAGGCTAAAGCTCGACCAGGTGCTGCATGACTCGGCCTCCCCGGCTAACTTGCCTTGGTGCCGACCGACCTTGACGCTCCGAAACCCGCTGACCTCGACGCGATCGCCGCCGCATACGAACTCGGTGCGGTCCACGAGTTGCGCTTCCTGCCCGACGGCCGGATGAACCGGAACTGGTACCTCGACTGCGAACGCGGCCGCTTCGCCCTCAAACACCTCACCGACCGCGACCCAGCCGTCGTCGGCCGCAATCTCGGCCTGCTCGACCGCCTAGCGGAGGCTGGCGTCCCGGTCGCGCCGCCAATCGCCACCACTGGGGGCGATCTGGTCTTCGCGACCGCAGGCAACTCCTACTACCTCTGCGAATGGATCGAAGGCACCCACCCGGGCGCGGACATGTCGCCCGCCCAGGCCCGGCACATGGGCGAGGTGATCGCCAGCATCCACACCGCCCTCGCCGACCCTGCTCTCGGTCTCCCTGCGCCCCAACCGGTCCCGGCCGCCATCATCGAACCCGATGCGGCGCTCGCCGAAACCGGGCGCTTCCTCGAACTCGCCGCGAACAGCCCCGCCCAAGACGACTTCGACCGCGCCGTCGTCCCGCTCCTGCACGACCGCCGCGCCCTCATCGCCGCCCATGCCCACCTCCGGCCGGACCCGGGTGATACGACCGGCTCCGAGGGCTGGACGCACGGCGACTGCCAGGACTTCAACCTCATCTGGTCCGGGGACCGCGTCAAAGCCGTCATCGACTGGGACCGCATCAGGGTCGGCTCGTACGCCCTCGAACTCGTGCGGGCCGCCGCCTGGCAGTTCTCCACTCCCGACGCCCGCATCGACCTCGACAAGACCGCCGCCTTCCTCACCGGCTACCGAGCGGTCCGCTCGATCGACCCGGCCGCCCTCACCAGCGCCGCCCGCCACCGCTGGTGGAAGATGCTCGCCCACTGCTGGCACCTCGACCTCCACTACAACCGCGCCAGCACCACCTGCGACCACCTCTTCTTCGACGACCACCGCCTCATCGCCTGGTGGTCCGCGAACCTCGAAGCAGTCGAGGCGGCTGTCGGTGGAACAGGCTAGGTTCGGCCGCATGACTGACACGGATACCCCGAGCCGAATCGACCGGATCGCAGTCTCGGGAACGGGCGCGGCCGCATTCATCACCGACCCGGAGGGCCGCGTGCTGCTGGTCAAACCGGCTTCCCGCGACCACTGGGGCTTCGCGGGCGGCTGGGTCGACCGGGGCGAGTCGCCGCATGAGGGATGCGCCCGCGAGATCGAGGAAGAGCTCGGCCTGCGCCTCGACGTCGGCGATCTTCTCGTGGTCGACTGGCTGACCGACACCGGCCTCATCGCCGAGCCCTTGACCTATTACGTCTTCGACGCGGGCGTCATCGATGATCCCGCCGCGATCCGGCCCCGGCCCGGCGAGATCGAGGCGTTCGGGTTCTTCACCCCCGAGCAGGCGCTTGAACGCTGCGGCGAGTTCAACCGGGCGCGGCTCGCCCTCGCACTCGAAGCGAGGCGCACCGGCAGGGCCGTGTATCAACCGTTCCGCTAAGGCCTTGCGGGGCTTGTGGACTGTGGTCTTCTTGATGGTGCCGTCGGGGTGGTAGTAGTGCCACTCGCCGACTTTCTTGTCCTGCTCGTAGCGGCCGCTGTCGATGAGGGCGCCCTCGGCGGTCCAGCGCTCCCAGAGGCCCTGGCGCTTCTCGTGGTCGAAGTCGCCGCGCTGGAGGAGCTGCTTGTTGGCGCGCCACCAGGTCCACTGGCCGTGGAGGAGGCCGTCGGCGTAGCCGCCTTCGGAACGCAGGCGGCCGTCGTCCGCGTAGTGGCGCCACATGCCCTCGCGCTGGTCCGCGACGTAGTCGCCGACGACGAAGCCACCGTGGGCGTCCTCCTCGGCCCACAGGCCGGTCTTGCGGCCCTGGTCGTCGAGGCGGTTCGGGGCGTCCTCGGGGCGCGGCCCCTCCGGCTTTCCCATGGTCGGCCTCCCATCGGCTCGGCGGGCCGCGCGAGCTGCACGGCCCACCGCCGAGCCTAAGCGCTCCCAGGCGTGCGCACTCAGGCTTTGACCAGGTCCTTCGCGTAGCAGACCGAGATGTCCCAGTCGGCGTAGTGCCCGAAGCGCGGAATCCGGTGGTAGCCCTCGCGCTCGTAGAAGCGGATCGCCTCGGGCTGCTCCACGCCCGTCTCGAGCTTCACGGTGGTCCAGCCCCGCCCGCGGGCGGCGTCCTCCAGCGCGGCGAGCAAAGCGGCCGCGACGCCGGAGCCGCGCGACCCGGGGACCACGTACATGCGCTTGACCTCGGCCGATGCGGCGTCGAGCTCGCGCAGCGCGCCGCACGCGACCGCCTCACCGCCGGGGCCGAACGCCATGAGGAAGACCGAGACGTCCGCAGCGGACGGCAGCGGGCCCGGTTCGTGGTCGTCGCAGCCGTACCGCTCGTCGAGTTCGGCGCGCTGGCTCGTGCGCAGCGCGGTCCCCTGCGGGTCGTCCCAGTCGCGGGCTTCGATGGTCCAGGTCAGGGTGGTCGACATGGGGTCCTCCTCGTCAGAGTTGTCGTAACAAGTGTTACCGTAACACTTGTTACGACAACGAGGAGGGCAGGGCCATCGCACGCAGGGCCGACCACGAAGCGCAGCAGGAGCGGATCTCGAAAGCGGTCTGGAGCATCCTCGCGGGCAGAGGCATCGAGCATTTGACGATCCGCGCGGTCGCCGCCGAAGCCGGGTGCACCACCGGCCTGGTGATGCACCGGTTCCCCGGCCGCAAAGCCCTGCTCACGCACGCCCGCGACCTCCTCCACGCCCGCACCCGCGTGCGCGTCGAACGCCTCGAAGCCGAGGCCCCGTCGCCGCGCGCCGCGCTCCGCGCCGTCCTCGCCCAAGGCATGGCGCTCAACGAGGACTCCGCCCAGGAAGCGCTCGTGTGGATGGGGTTCCTCGCCGCGTCAGTGGGGGACGAGGAGCTGATCGCCTTGCACCGCAAGAACAACCGCGTCTGGCGCGACCGGGTCGCGCGCCTCGTGTCCGCCGCCGCGCCCGACTGGGGGCCTGAGCGGGTCGACACCGCCGTCTTCGCGCTCGTCGGCGCCACCGAAGGCGCCGCCCAGCTCGCCTGCTTCGACCCCGAGACCTACAGCGCCGCAGCCCAAGAGGCCCTGCTCGACTCGATGCTGGCCGTCTACAGCCTGACGGCGTTAGGGGTGGCCCGGATGAAGTCGGCCGTGGCCGCATCCAGCGGGAACGGCCGCTCGTCCGGCAGCAGCGCGCGGGCCTCGTCAAGGCGACCGGCGGCGACCTTCGAGCCGATGTCCTGCGCGAGCGCCGTCACGTCCTCGATGCCCTTGATCCACTGGCCCGCATACAGACCCACCGCCTCGCCCGACAGTCCGATCTGGATGGACCGGTGCTCCAGCCGCGCCAGGCGCACGTCCCGCTCCGGGTCCCACTGGACCCGCACCGGAGATGCCGCAAGCCGGGCCTTCCACGCGTCCTCGGTCTCGCCCGCAGCGGGACTGCTCCCGCACGAGTTCGCCAGCGACCAAAAGAACCCCTCGCGGCTGATGCGGATCGCCAGCACCCGGGTCTGGCCGGGCTTGGCCGCCCACCCGCACCGGTACATCATCCACAGGAACGACGGCTTGATCCACGTCATGCGCTCGCGCTTGAACGGCGGGACGAACGTCTGCGCGGCCAGCGCGGGTTCGGCGATCTCGGGGGCGTAGGCCTGGTAGACGGTGATCGCGGCGTCGTCGAAGACGGCCCGGATCTGTCGAGGGGGGATCGGCATGGGCCGAATCCTCCCAGGACCCGGCCCATGCGGCAAACCGGTTTAGGCGGCGGTCGCGGCCGCGTACCGCGCAGCGACGTCCTGCCAGTTCACGACCTCCCACATCGCCTTCACGAAGTCGGGGCGGACGTTCTTGTACTGCAGGTAGTACGCGTGCTCCCAAGCGTCGAACGCCAGCAGCGGGACCGAGGTCTGCGCGACGTTCCCGTGGTGGTCGTAGACCTGCTCCACGATGAGCCGCTTGGAGACCGGCTCGTACGACAGCACGCCCCAGCCCGAGCCCTGCACGAGCGTCGTCGCCGCCGAGAGCTGCCCGTGGAAGCCCTCGAACGACCCGAAGTACTCGTTGACCGCGTCCGCCAGCTCGCCCTCGGGCCGCCCGCCGCCCTCGGGGCTCATGTTCTCCCAGTACAGGGAATGCAGCACGTGCCCGGAGACGTTGAACGCGAGGGTCTTCTCGAGCCCGACGATCCCGGAGAAGTCGCCCTTGTCGCGCGCCTCCTCGATGCGCTCCAGCATGTCGTTGGCGCCCTTGACGTAAGCGGCGTGGTGCTTGTCGTGGTGCAGCTCGAGGATGTGCCCGTTGATGTGCGGCTCCAGCGAGCCGTAGTCGTAGGGCAGGTCGGGAAGCGTGTAGACGGTCATGATCGCCTCTCTCACTTTTCTTGGCAGTACTTGGCTACAGCCACGCTTCCACAGTTGCAAACTCTTTGCAATAGAACTCGGCACGGGTCGCCCCGTGATCCCGATCGTCTTAGGACCAAGGTCCGAACCACCGAACCCGAAGGCGCGCAAGCCCTAACGCACGGCGCCTCCGGACGCTACCGGGACAGCCGCCGGATGCCCTCCACGATGCCCGGCAGCACCTCCAGGAACCGGTCCACCTCGTCCTCGGTGGTCTCCCGGTGCAGCGACACCCGCACGTTCCCGTGGCTGAGCACCCCCATCGCCTGCAGCACATGCGAAGGCCGCAGCCGCGTCGAAGCGCACGCCGAACCCGACGACACCGCGAACCCCGCCCGGTTCAACTCCGTCAGCAGCACCTCGCCGTCCACACCCAGGCACGAGAACGTGACGATGTTCGGCAGCCGGTCCACCGGGTCGCCCGGCAACTCAACCTCAGGGACGGTATCGACGATGTGCTCCCTGATCCGCTCCGTCATCGCCCGCACCCGCTTCGACAGCTCCTCGCGCTCGGCGACCACCGCCCGCAGCGAAGCCGCCGCCGCCACCGCCGCAGGCACGTCGACCTCGCCGATCGCCTCCCGGATGGAGGAGTCCTCGCCCGGGAACGGGTTACGCCAGCGCGTCCCCTTGCGCACCACCAGAAGCCCCGCACCCGCGAACCCGCCCCACTTCCGGGCGCTGGCCGCGAGCACCGACCACCCCTCGGGCACCGGCTCCCACGGCAGGCTCGCCGCCGCGTCGCACACCAGCGGCACGCCCCCGATGTTCTGGGCGATCGCCGCGATCGGCTGACGGGTCCCGACCTCGTGGTTCGCGCTCTGCACGGCCAGCACCGAGGCGTCCTCTACCCCCGCGAGCGGGTCGACGTCGACCCGCCCGAGCCGGTCGACCGGGACCGAGACGACAGTCCCTCCCGAACGCTCGTGCCACTGGGCCGCGTGCAGGACCGACGAGTGCTCCACGGCGCTGTGCACCAGCGGCCCCGGCTCGCTCCGGGCGGCGATGACGCCGAGTACGCCCGCGTGCACGGCCTGTGTCCCGCTCGATGTGAAAGTGACCTCATCAGGGCTCACGCCCAGGGACGCGGCCGCCGACTGGCGCGCCGCCTCCAGCAGCATCCGGGACCGCCGGCCCAATGTGTACAGTCGGCCGGGCCCCGCCCAGCCCTCCGACAAAGCCGCAGCATAAGCATCGCGGGCCGCCGGATGGGGCGGCTGCGCGGTCGCGCCGTCGAAGTACGTGTCGGTCACCAGTCAAATGTAGAAGACATCCCGCCGCGAACCCAACCCCTTGCACTTCCGGGCCCGGGCCAAGCAGTAGGCTCTTGCCGTCAAGATCTGCGCCTTGCCGCCCGCCCGGCGGCGGACGCGGAGCCGAGCGCTGAGAAAGGCATGAGACAGGTGGTCGGAAAACCGTCCCGAGAACGTCGCGGCCGAGCCCGCCGCGCGATAGGTCTCACCGGGATCGCCGCGCTGCTCCCGATCGTGCTCGCGGGGTGCAGCCTTGACGACGCGTTCTACCTGGGCTGGCCGCGCACGCGCCCCACGACCCAGTCCGAGCAGATGTTCGACCTGTGGATCGGCTCCACGGTCGCCGCGCTCGCGGTCGGCGTCATCGTGTGGGGGCTGACCTTCTGGTGCATCGCCGCCTACAAGAAGAAGGACAGCGACACCGAGCTGCCCCGCCAGACCAAGTACAACCTGCCCGCCGAGCTCACCTTCACGGCGCTGCCGTTCGTGCTCATCGGCATCCTGTTCTACTACACGGTCATCGTGCAGGACAACGTCACCGAGATGAGCGACGAGCCCCAGAACTGCACGAACGTCACCGCGTTCAAGTGGAACTGGCAGTTCACGTACTCCGACGAGGAGTGCGAGCCGCTCGTCGGCGCGAACGGACAGCCCGTCACCGAGACCGGCGACTCGGGCTACATCCCGATCATCGTGGTCCCCAACCAGGAGGACGTGCGCTTCGTCGGCAACGCCGAGGACGTCATCCACTCCTTCTGGGTCCCGGACCTGCTCTTCAAGCGCGACCTCATCCCCGGATCGGACGCGCAGACCACCCGCTGGGAGGTCGACTTCAAGTCCGAGGGCACCTTCGTGGGCCGCTGCGCCGAGCTCTGCGGCGCCTACCACGCCTTCATGAACTTCGAGATGCGCGTCGTCTCGCCGGAGGACTACGAGACCTTCGTGAACGCCCGAGTCGAGGGCCTGTCGACGCCTGAGGCGCTGGAGCTGATCGGCCAGGAGCCGTACGCGACCACGACCCACCCGTTCGACACCGACCAGGCCACTGGCGAAGCGAGCTAGGGGAGCAGCTATGAAGACCGAGAACCGCCTTTTCTTCATCGTCATGGTCTCGATGTTCATCTTCGCGGCCATCTACGGGTACGTCACCTACATCAACGAGAACCCGGCCTACGGCGTGCCGAACGAGGTCGAGTGGGTCGGCACCGTCGCGCTGATCTTCTCCGGCCTGCTCACCGGCATGGTGTGGCTGGTGTTCTGGGTGATCTCCCGCCGCATCGACCCGCGCCCGGAGGACCGCGCCGACGGCGAGATCTCCGACGTCTCGGGCGAGGTCGGCTTCTTCAGCCCCGGCTCGTACTGGCCCCTGGGCCTGGCCTTCACCGCCGTGTTCGCCGGTGTGGGCGTCGTGTTCTGGCTCCCGTGGATGATGTTCGCGGGCGTCGTCGCTATCCTCTTCGCCGTCGGCGGCCTGACCTTCGAGTACTACACGGGCACCCGCAAGCTCGGCCCGCAGTAGCGATACGCGTTGGAAGGCCCGGAGTAGCTCGCTCCGGGCCTTTCCCGTTGCCCCAAGGGGAAAGGTTAGGGTTTGGCGGTGACTCCCTCTGTGCAGCGCCGGAAGGCGCCGCTGCTGCGGCGCCTCGCCGGAGTGGTGTTCTACAACCTGCCGCCCGTGATGCGCCGCCGGATCGTGCGGATCGCCACGCCGACCTACACGCTCGGCTCGGTCGTCCTCGTCATGGACGCCGACCGCGAACGCCTCCTCATGCTGCGCCAGCCGCCCGGGAAGCGCTGGACCCTCCCCGCGGGCCTCCTCAACCGCCGCGAGCAGCCGATCGAAGGCGCCCGCCGCGAACTCGCCGAGGAGACCGGCATCGAAGCCGAACTCGCCGAGCTGGTCCCCGCCGACCCGTGCGCGGTCGTCCACACCTCGGGCCGCTGGGTCGACAACGTCTTCCACCTCGAACGCGACCCCGAGACCACGCAGATCCTCGTCGACGGCCACGAAGTCTGGGACGCCGGCTGGCACCCCGTCGACGACCTCCCCGAGATGACCCGCGCCACCGCGAAGCTCCTGGCCCACTACAAGCTCGGGCCGCTCGCCTAAACCCAGCGCAGCCGCACCCCGGTCGCGTCATCGTGCCGCTTCGCGCCCGGACGGAACCGCGTATCGCCCGTCTCCAGTTCCCGCACGAGCCCGATCAGGTCCTCCACACCCGACTCGAACAGGGCGGGCCACTCGAACCCGTACCGCTCGACCAGCCGCGTCAGCCCGTCGGTGCACAGCAGCATGTCACCGACCTCTTCGACAGGCCACGACCCAGTGAACGCCTGCCCGGCCGCCTCCGGATCGGCCGCCGCGACCCAGTACCCGCCCTCGCGGTTGCGCACGCTCGCGACGTACTCCACGGGCCACCGCCACACCCCGGCCACATCGACAGCGGGCACACCCTTGAGTCCGGCCAGCCGACCGTCCGACTCAACGGTGACCGCGTTCTTTCGGTCCCGGACCGCGATCGCGCAGTCCCCGAGCACCAGCCACTCGACCCGGTCCCCGACGCGCCGCACGACCGCCACCGTGGCACCGGGCGTCACCGGATTCCGCAGATCGCACGAATGAGCGTGCAGAGAGTTCACCGCCTCGATCGCCTCCGCGAGCGCCACCCTGAGGTCCGCTCCGCCGATCCGCACCGCGATCGCCGCCCCCAGCAGCCGCACGTACCAGGGCACATCATGAACACAGCCGTCGTCCGGATACCGCGTGATGCCGTCCAGCACCAGCGCCCAATCGTCGCCGACCAGATGGAAATCCTCGTTCGGCGCCGCCCCACCAGGGCGCGACGCCGCCATGACCTCGATCAAAACGGGAGTCCTCACTGCAAAGCCAGGGGAACGAGCCGACCGATACGCCGGGTTCTGTCGTTGAGCGGCCATCCATCTAGGCGCGCCATTGCTGGCGTGCTCGAGCGGTCTACCCGCGAAGGCGTTCTTGCGAACTCGGGCGGGCCGCCCTCGAACCTTCACGCAGCGCCTCGCGGCGCCTCTTGACCTTGCTCCGGGTGGGGTTTACCGAGCCGCTGCCGTCACCGGCCGCGCTGGTGGTCTCTTACACCACCGTTTCACCCTTACCGGCCGAAGCCGGCGGTCTCTTTTCTGTGGCACTGTCCCGCGGGTCGCCCCGGGTTGCCGTTAGCAACCACCCTGCCCTGTGGAGCCCGGACGTTCCTCGCCGGATGTGGTCTCCCGCATCCGCCGCGACCGCCTGGCCGACTCGTTCCAGCGGTCAAGCGTACGCTGCCTGAGCCATGAATCTGCTCCAGGTCTCCGCACTGCTGCTCGCCGGCCTCGTCGGCGGCGGCCTCAACGCCGTGGCCGGAGGCGGCTCGCTCATCACGTACCCGACGCTGATGGCCGTGGGCGTGCCCCCGCTCCAGGCGAACGCCACCAACGGCATCGCCGTCGCGCCCGCCTACGCGGCCGCCGCCGTCGGCTCCCGCGAGAACCTGCGCGGGCAGAAGCGCCGGGCGCTGGGTCTGATCCCCACGGCCTTGGCCGCTTCGGTCTGCGGCGCGCTGCTGCTCTTGAACACCCCGCACTCGGTGTTCGAGGCGATCGTGCCGTTCCTGGTCCTCGCCGCGACCGTGCTCATGGCGATCGGCCCGTGGGTGAACCGGAAGGTCACCAAGCTCAACGGCGGCCGGGCCCTCCATCCTGCGGTCCTCCACATCGGCGTGTTCGCCGGGTGCATGTACGGCTCGTACTTCAACGCGGCGCTCGGCCTGATCCTCATGGCCGTGATCGCCATGGGCGTCTCGGAGACCCTCGGCCGCGTCGGCGCGCTGAAGAACTTCTGCACCATGCTCGTCGGCGTCGTCACCAGCGTCATGTACGGCATCTGGGCCGACGTCGCATGGTGGGCGATCGGCGTGCTCGTGCCCGCCACGTTCATCGGCGGGTACATCGGCGCGCGGGTCTTCCAGAAGATCCCCGAACGGCCGCTTCGGATCGCGATCGTCGTCTACGGCCTCGTGCTCTCCGGGGTCCTGCTGGCCCGCTCGCTCTGATCCAGACCACTTCCCGGAACTCCGGTGACGGAGGCCGTGCGGGCGCGGAAGAATAGGCTCATGCCGACGCTCCGAATCGCACTCGCCCAGGACAACCCCATCGTGGGCGACCTCGACCACAACGCCGACCTCATCCGCCGGGCCGCCTCCGCCGCCACGGCCGCCGGGGCGCACCTGCTCGCGACCGGCGAGCAGTCCCTCACCGGCTACCCGGTCGAGGACCTCGCGCTGCGCCACTCCTTCGTGGAGGCGAGCCGCGACCGCCTCGCCGTGCTCGCCGAAGAAATCAAGGCGGACGGGAACGGAATGCTCCCCGTCGCCGTCGGATTCCTGGACGCCGACGGCCCCATGGGCTCGACCAGCGGACACGGTATCCGCAATGCGATGGCGCTGATCCAGGACGGCAAGGTCCTGTTTCGCTACTACAAGCGTCAACTTCCTAACTACGGGGTCTTCGACGAGGACCGCTACTTCGTCGAGGGCCACGAACTGCACCTCGCGCGCATCGGCGGCGTCGACGTCGCGTTCACCATCTGCCACGACATGTGGGACGAGGGCGTGCCGTTCACGGCGGCGGCCGAGGCGGGCGCCGGGTTCGTCGTCAACATCAACGCCTCCCCATACGAGCAGGGCAAGCACGAGCGGCGCATCGCCCTCGCGCGCGAGCGCGCGGCCCAGGTCGGCGCCCCGGTCGCCTACCTCAACGTGGTCGGCGGCCAGGACGAGATCGTCTTCGACGGCGGCAGCTTCATCGCCGACCCGAGCGGCAAGATCCTCGCCAGCGCCCACCGCTTCGCCTCGGAGCTCCTGATCACCGACGTCGAGTGCCCGGCGGCCGGCAACGACATCGCGAACCACTCCGCGACGCTGATGAGCGCTTCGCTGCACGTCCTCTCCGAGGAGCCCGCGGCCGTGGAGCGGCGCATCGAGCCGTCGTTCGCGCCCGACCTCGACCGCCTGGAGGAGGTCTGGTCGGCGCTGCGCCTCGGCCTGGCCGACTACGTGAACAAGAACGGCTTCCCGTCGGTGCTCCTCGGCCTCTCGGGCGGTATCGACTCGGCGGTCGTCGCCGTCCTCGCCCGCGACGCGCTCGGCGGCGACCGCGTCTACACCGTGGCGAACCCGAGCCAGTACTCCTCGCAGCACTCGCTCGACGACGCGGCCGACCTCGCCGAGCGCTGCGGCCTGCACCACGTGGTGGAGCCGATCCAGCCGATCGTCGACGCGTACCTCGCCGAGATCGCCGTCTCGGGGCTGGCGCTGGAGAACCTGCAGGCCCGCGTGCGCGGCGTCATCTGGATGTCCCTGTCGAACCAGCACGGGCACCTGGTGCTCGCGGCCGGGAACAAGAGCGAGTACGCCGTGGGCTACTCGACGCTGTACGGCGACTCGTGCGGCGGGTTCGCGCCGATCAAGGACGTGCTGAAGACGCTCGTCTACGAGCTCGCGAACTGGCGCAACGAGAAGGCCCGGAGCCTGGGCGAGACCGAGCCGATCCCGGAGAACATCATCTTGAAGCCGCCGAGCGCGGAGCTGCGCCCCGACCAGCTCGACTCGGACTCGCTGCCGGACTACGCGGTGCTCGACGGCATCCTCGTCGGGTACGTCGACGGCGACGCCGGGCGCGAGGACCTGGTCGAGCAGGGCTACCCGGCCGAGGTCGTCGAGCGCATCGCCGGGCTCGTGGACCGCGCCGAGTACAAGCGCCGCCAGTCCGCTCCGGGCACGAAGATCACCGTGAAGTCGTTCGGCCGCGACCGGCGCCTGCCGATCACCAACCACTTCAGGGGCAAACTGAGCGGGTGATTTGTCACAGCAAGCGGTTCGCCGGGTGACACGGACATCGATGAGCGTTAGTTTGGATCAGTATTACCCGGGGACCGGCGAGGCCGGCCACGAGGAGATTCTGGAGTACCGACGATGACGTCCTCATCGATTTCTTCCCCCAGCGAGCAGCGCGCCGACGAGATCCCGAGCCTGTACGGGCCGGGCAAGAACGTCAAGCGCGTCCGCACCCGCCACCTCATCGAAGCCAAAGAGCGCGGTGAGAAGTGGGCCATGCTGACCTCCTACGACATGTACACGGCCGCGCTGTTCGACGAGGCCGGCATCCCGGCGCTGCTCATCGGCGACTCGGCCGCGAACAACGTCTACGGCTACGAGACGACCCTGCAGGTCTCGGTCGACGAGCTCGTGCCGCTGGTCGCGGCCGTGGCCCGCTCGACCGAGCGCGCGCTCGTCGTCGCCGACATGCCGTTCGGGTCCTATGAGGCCGGTCCCGCGCAGGCCCTGGAGACCGCGGTCCGGTTCATGAAGGCCGGGGCGCACGCGGTCAAGCTCGAAGGCGGCCGCCGCATGGCCGAGCAGATCCGGGCCCTCGTCAACGCGGGCATCCCCGTGATGGGCCACATCGGGTTCACGCCCCAGAGCGAGCACGCCGTCGGCGGCTACCGCGTCCAGGGCCGCGACGCCCAGGCCGCCGAGGTCGAGGCCGACGCGCACGCCGTAGCCGAGGCCGGGGCGTTCGCCGTGGTCCTGGAGATGGTCACCGCGTCCGTCGCGGCCGAGATCACAAAACAGCTGCCCATACCCACTGTGGGCATCGGCGCCGGGCCGGACACGGACGCGCAGGTCCTCGTCTGGCAGGACATGGCCGGGATGCGCCGCGGCCGCCCGCAGCGGTTCGTCAAGCGCTACGCCGAGGTCGCCGACGTCCTCCAGGACGCCGCGAAGGCCTTCGCGGATGAGGTGCGGGCCGGGGAGTTCCCCACGAAGGCCCACAGCTTCGAATAACCCGTGAGACTGGTCGCCTTGCCCTGTGGGCGGGGCGGCCTTTCGCGTAGCGTCTCAGTACGTGAACGACGCGATCCTGCTGTTCGACTACGACGGCACCGTGCGGCTCGGCTCCGAGCACGCGACCCATTACGCCCGCCTCGTGGCCTCCCGTCTCGACGCCGAGGACGAGCGCGCCTTCCTGACCGCGCACGCCGCGTTCGTCGCGGGCAAGCCCACGACCGCCTCCACTTTCGACGCCTACGACGCCGACAACGCGGTGCGCCGCCTCGCGGGCGAGTTCGGCATCGACGAGGCGGTCCGCCACGACGCGTACGTCGAGACGCGCAGGCTGATGGCCGAGGGCCGGTTCGACATCTGGGCCCCGAAGGGCTTCCAGGAGTTCATCTGGAGTCTGCCGCGCGGCATCGAAGTGGCGCTGGTGACGAACGCCCCCGCGGCCGGGCTCGAACCCGCGCTGGAGCGCCTGGAGCTCGACGGCCTCTTCGACCACGTGATCGGCGACGCGGGCAAGCCCGAGAGCATGGACGCGATCATCGACGAGCTGCTCGAGGAGCGCCCCGCCGAGGCCCTGCTGAGCATCGGCGACATCCCCCGCAACGACCTCGCGCCCGCCGCCGACCGCGGCTGCGCGACCGCGTACATCGACCACTACGGGCGGCCCTGGCCGCGCGCCACGGCCTCCGCTGCCTCCCTTGAGGAGCTGTACCCGTTCATCCACCGCTGGGTGACTGAACGAACCGCGTGAACCCAGCTTGTCGCACCCACGCCTTATGCTGGGGATGCGCCCTGAGCCGACCGATCCCCGGCTCAGGGCGTCCTCTTATCTAGCCGTTGACCGGGTCGCCCACCTTGATCGTCACCGGGTCGCTGACCCGCAGGTAGAGCCCGAAGTGGTTGTCGAGCTCCTTGATGATGAACTTGTGCAGCTCCATGTCGCGCTGGTTCGCGCCGCTGGGCTCCCAGCTGGGGAGCACGCACCGCTCGCACGGCTTCTGCAGCGTGAACTCGTTGTCGCCCAAGCGGATCTTCGACCCGGGTTCGAGTTCGTACTCCGCGTACGGCGCCAGGTCGGCGTCCACGACCACGTTCGCGCGGAACCGCGAGGCCTCGATCTCGCGGCCCATCTGCTCGCTCAGCTTGCGCACGCTGGCCTCGAAGATCACCAGGATGCGCCCGTAGTCGCGCTTGACCTTGCGGACCTCGACGCCCTTCTTCGCGTCGATCGTCTCGGCCAGGCGCGCCTCGACCCCGGCCTCGGCCGCGCCCCACGCCGCCCCGCCCGGCTCGTACAGCACCGGCTCGCCCGACACCGCGTCCGCGCAGCCGCACTGCGCCGGCCACGCCGCCTCCCAGCCCATCATCTTGGGATGGCTCCCACCCCACACGGCATCGTCCGTCCCCGGCTCGAACAGCCCGAACAGCCGGTCACCGGCCAGCCCGTCGAAATCCACCACCGCGGAGCGCAGGGACTCGCCCCGCAGCCCCTTCACCGGGTACCGCCACAACTCTTTGATATCGCCTGCGAACATGCTCACCAAGGTACCTATCTCACGTTTTAACGTCCATCTGCCTGGGTTAACGTCAGTGACATAAACAGGTGAGACAATTGCGGCCCCAGGACCTAGGAGGACACACCATGGAACGCCAGAAGGAGTTCGTGCTTCGCACGCTCGAAGAACGCGACATCCGCTTCGTGCGGCTCTGGTTCACGGACGTCCTCGGCACGCTCAAGTCCGTGAGCGTCGCCCCCGCCGAGCTCGAGTCCGCATTCGACGAGGGCATCGGCTTCGACGGCTCCGCCATCGAGGGCTTCGCGCGCGTCTACGAGTCGGACATGGTCGCCATGCCCGACCCGACCACGTTCCAGGTCTTCCCGTTCGAGGGCCGCGGCATCGGCGAGTCCGCCCGCATGTTCTGCGACATCCTCACCCCCGAAGGCGCGCCCTCCTGGGCCGACCCGCGCCACGTGCTGCGCCGCGCCCTCTCCAAGGCCGCCGACCGCGGGTTCACGTTCTACGTGCACCCCGAGATCGAGTTCTTCCTGTTCAAGGACATCTTCCCGGAGACCGGCGCCAAGCCCGAGCCCGTGGACGACGGCGGCTACTTCGACCACACCACGCACTCCGTGGCCCGCGACTTCCGCCGCCAGGCGATCCTCGCCCTCGAGCGCATCGGCATCTCCGTCGAGTTCTCCCACCACGAGGTCGCCCCCGGCCAGCAGGAGATCGACCTCCGCTACGCCGACGCGCTCACCACCGCCGACAACATCATGACGTTCCGGCACACCATCAAGGAGATCGCGCTGACCTCCGGCGTCACCGCCTCCTTCATGCCCAAGCCGTACAACACGCAGCCCGGCTCTGGCATGCACAGCCACCTCTCGCTCTTCGAAGGCGAGGACAACGCCTTCCACGACCCGGCCGACGAGCAGCGGCTCTCCAAGACCGCCAAGGCCTTCATCGCCGGGCTCCTGCGCCACGCGCCCGAGTTCACCGCGGTCACCAACCAGTGGGTCAACTCCTACAAGCGCCTGTTCACCAGCCCGCAGCCCGGCCAGATCTCCGAGGCGCCCTCGTACGTCTCCTGGGGCAAGGCCAACCGCTCCGCGCTCGTGCGCGTCCCGGCCTACGGCAAGCCGAACTCGGCCCGCGTCGAGATCCGCTCGCTCGACTCCGCGACCAACCCGTACCTCGCCTACGCCGTGCTCCTCGGCGCCGGCCTCAAGGGCATCGAAGAAGGCTACGAGCTGCCCCCGGGCACCGAGGACGACGTCTCGGCGCTCACCAACAAGGAACGCGTCGCCGCCGGCTACCAGCCGCTCCCGGCGAACCTCTCCGAAGCGCTCGACAAGATGGAGTCCTCCGACCTCGTCGCCGAGGTCCTCGGCGAGCACGTCTTCGACTACTTCCTGAAGAACAAGCGCCAGGAATGGGAGGACTACCGCACCTTCGTGACGCCTCTCGAACGCAAGCGGTACATCAACCTCTGACGGATTAGCATGGGGGAGTGACCACTGCTCTCGTCATTGAGAACGACCCCGCGCAAGGGCTCGGACGGGCCGCCGTATGGCTCTCCGACGCCGGAATGGAACTCGACACGGTACGGCCCCACCTCGGTGAGGCCGTACCGAACTCCGCCGGAGGGCACGACGCCCTCATCGCCCTCGGGGGCGGGCGCGGCAAGGACTGGAGCGACGACCTCACCGGGCTCATGGAGACCGCCGTCGCCGACTCCACCCCCGTGCTCGCGATCTGCTCCTCCGCGCGGATGCTCGCCAAGGCCTTCGGCGGCGTCGTCGAGGACCGCGACGAGCCCTTCGGGCCCCGGATGCTCGCCAAACGCGACGCCGCCGGACGCGACCTCATCTTCGGCCCCGCGCCCATGACGATCGACGTGATCCGCTGGCGCCGCCAGGAACTCGTCGAACTCCCAGAGGAAGCCACCCTGCTCGCGGCCTCCCCGCAAGGGGCCCTGGAGATCTTCCGCATCCGCGACACCGCCTGGGGCGTCCAGTCCCACTTCGAGTTCACGCCCGAGCAACTCGCCGGGTTCGGGGCCTTCGACGACGCCGCGCTCGCCAAGGCCGCCGAGGTCGACGAGCACATCGTCTTCACCTGGACGCCGATCATCCAGCGGTTCGCGCGCGTCGCCGCGGGCGAGCGGAAGGCGCTGCCGGTCCTCGATGCCTGAGCCCGAGAAGAGCACCGGAACCGACGAGGCCCGCCAGGCCGTCGTCGAAGCGAGCAACGCGCTGGCCGACTTCATGCGCGCCCGCCCCGAGACCGAGGCCGCGCTCACCGAGGACGAGGACGCCGGTCTCGCGCGCCTGCGCGCCGCGGGCGCGTTCGAGCTCAACGCCGCGTGGAAGGCCAACCTGCTGCGGATCGCCGCGCGCGACCTCACCGGCGGCATGGACCTGCGCGCCACAGCCGCTGCGCTGTCCCGCTTGGCTGATGCGGTGCTCGCCCGGGGCCTGGAACTGGCGCGGGCGGAGATCCCCGGCGACACCCGGCTCGCCGTGGTCGCCATGGGCAAGACCGGCGCCGAAGAGCTGAACTACGTCTCCGACGTGGACGTCGTGTTCGTCGCCGAAGGCGACCTCGACCTCGCCACCCGCCAGGCCGCCCGCATGATACAGATCGTCGGGCCCGCGACGTGGCCCGTCGACGCGGGCCTGCGGCCCGAGGGCCGCCACGGCGCGCTCGTGCGCTCGGTCGACTCGTACCTCGCCTACCTCAAGGACTGGGCCCGGACCTGGGAGTTCCAGGCGCTCTTGAAGGCCCGGCCCGCCGCCGGGGACCTGCAGCTCGGGCTCGACTGGCTCGCGGCCGTGCAGCCGTTCATCTGGGGCGCGGCCGACCGGCCCGGCGTCGTCGCCGACATCCGCGACATGCGCCGCAAAGTCGCCGAGTCGGTGCCGCGCGCCGAGCGCCGCTTCGAGATCAAACTCGGCCCGGGCGGCTTGCGGGACATCGAGTTCGCGGTGCAGCTGCTGCAGCTGGTCCACGGTCGCGGTGACGCCAGCTTGCGAGTGCGGTCCACACTGGAGGCCCTGGAAGTCCTTGTGGCCGCGGGCTTCCTGTCCCGCCGCGACGGCGACGAGCTCGCCGACACGTACATCTTCCTGCGCACCGTCGAGCACCGCCTGCAGCTCCAGCGGCTCCTGCGCACCCACCGCGTTCCCGAAGGCGGCGAACCGCTCCACCACCTCGCCCGCACGCTCGGGTACAAGACCGACGAGGCGTTCCTCGGCGCCTGGCGCGCGCACGCGACCACCGCGCGCCGCCTGCACGAGAAACTGCTGTACAAGCCGCTGCTCGACGCCGTCACGCGCGTGCCCACGCACGAGCTGCGCATGACCGAGTCCGAGGCCGCCTCGCGCCTGGCCGTGCTCGGCTTCGCCGACCCCGCGAGCGCGCTGACCCACATCAAGAAGCTCACTTCGGGCGTCTCCCGAACGGCCACAGTGCAGCGGGCGCTGCTGCCGGTCGTGCTCCACGAGCTCGCCGACTCGCCCGAGCCCGACCGCGGGCTGCTCGCGTACCGGCAGGTCTCCGACAAGCTCGGCTCGACGCCCTGGTACCTGCGGCTGCTGCGCGACGGCGGCCCTGCGGCGGTGCGCCTCGCCCGGCTCCTCGGCACGTCCCGCTACTTCACCTCGCTGCTGCTCCATGTGCCGCAATCGCTCCGGTACCTCTCGGACAACGCCGACCTGACGCCGCGCTCGCGCGCGGAGCTCTCGATGGGCATGAGCCAGGCCGCCTCGCGGCACGCCGAGCCCGCCGCCGCGATCGGCGCGGTGCGCGCGATCCGCCGCCGCGAGCTCATCCGCATCGCCGCCGCCGACCTGCTCGGGCTCCTCGACGACCAGGCCGTGGGCCTCGCGCTCTCCGACCTCACCGACGCGGTGCTCGAATCGGCCCTCCACATCGCTTCGCGCGACGTCCCGGACGCGCCGCCGATCGCCGTGATCGGCATGGGCCGCTTGGGAGGCCGCGAGACCGGGTTCGGCTCCGACGCCGACGTCGTGTTCGTCCACACGGGAGTCGGCGACGCGGGGCGCAAGGCCGCCACGAAGATCGTCGAGTCGGTGCGCACGCTCCTGGCGGCCCCGACCGCCGACCCGCCGCTGCAGGTCGACCTCGACCTGCGGCCCGAGGGCAAGGGCGGCCTGATCGCACCGAGTTTCGCTGCGTACCAGCGCTATTACGCCGACCGGGCGCGGCTGTGGGAGCGCCAGGCGCTGCTGCGGGCGCGGCCGGTGGCCGGGGACGCGGAGCTGTGCGAGGCCTGGACCGCGTTCGCCGACCAGGTGCGGTACCGGCCCGGCGGGCTGAGCGAGGCCGAGCGGATCGAGTTCCGGCGCGTCAAGGCCCGGGTCGATTCCGAGCGGCTGCCGCGCGGCACGGACCCCAACGGCCACACCAAGCTCGGGCGCGGGGGACTGGTCGACATCGAGTGGACCGCGCAGCTGCTGCAGCTCGAGCACGGCGGCGACGCCGCCCTGCACACGACCCGCACGGTGCCCGCGCTGGAGGCCGCCGCGGCGGCCGGGTATCTGAGCGGCGAGGACTTCGCGGCGCTGCGGGAGGCGTGGGAGTTCGTGTCGCGCGTGCGCAACGACATGACGCTCGCGCGCGGCGTCCCGCGCGACGACCTGCCGCGCTCGGGCCCGGAGCTGGCGGGGCTCGCGCAGACCCTCGGTTTCGGCGAGGACACCGAGCAGTTCCTCAACCACTACCGCAGGCTCACGCGCCGCGCCCACGACGCGGCGCAACGCATCGTCTACGAGACCTGACATTCACTCGATCGGATGAATTCCGGCCGCTGCGGCCTGTTCGGCGGGCGTTTCTGTCGGTGGGGCGGGCCATGATCGCCGCGGACTGTATTTTCCCCTCCAGTGGTGGGTGGGGGCTTGTGGACGGCTATACGCTGGGGGCCGGAATTCGGGGGTGCGGATGATCGATTACACCGTGGTCGGTCCCGGCGGGGCCGAGGGCCGGCGCGGGGGCGCCGCCGATCTGCGTGTGGCCGCAGCCGAATCCGAGTTCGTGTGGGTCGAGCTCGACGCGCCGGAGCCCGCGGTCCTCGGGGAGGCCTTGGAGGCCTTGGGCCTCGACCGCTTCGCGACCGCACCAGTGTCGATCACGCACCGCCGCCCGAAGGTCGAGACCGTCGACGGCGCGGTCCTCGTCCTCGTCAAGACCGTCTGGTACATCGAGGCGACCCAGCAGGTCGAGACCGGCGACCTCACCTTCTACACCGACGGCCGCGCGCTGGTGACCGTCCGCCATGGGCTCGTCGATCCCGTTCCCGCCGTTCGCCACCGCCTCGGCGCCGAACCCGGGTTCCGCGCCGAGGGCCTGCCGGGCGTCGTGCACGCGCTCTTCGACGCGGTCGTCGAGCAGTACGACGGCGCGATCGAGGACCTCGCCGACGACGTGAGCGACCTCGAGCGCACGATCTTCTCGGGCGAGCGGGTCGACCGCAACCAGGACATCTACTTCCTCATCCGCGAGACCCTCGAGTTCCAGAACGCCGTGCGCCCGCTCGTTCCCTTCGCGCGCATGCTGAAGCAGGGGCACAACGAAGTCCTGCGCCACCCCGGGTTCGGCGCGGTCGCCGGGCACCTGCTGCGCGTGGACGCCGCGATCGAGACGTGCATGAGCCTGCTGACGACCGTGCTCACCGCCCATCAGGGCCAGATCGGCACGTGGCAGAACGAGGACACGAAGAAGATCTCCGCCTGGGCCGCTATCGCCATCGCGCCCACGATCGTCGCCGGGATCTACGGCATGAACTTCGACAACATGCCCGAGTTGCACTGGGCCGTAGGCTATCCGCTCGCGCTGCTGCTGATGGCCGCCGTCTGCTTCATGCTGTACCGGGGCTTCCGGAGAAACGGCTGGTTGTAAAGCGCCGTAAACCCATTCGCAACAAAGAGGACGAGCGAGGGGCGGTGCCCCCGCGTCCGCACTCGACTCGCGAGCGCCGGCGTGGAGGTGCCGCCCCTCTTGGCCCTGCCTGCCTTCGCAAACCACTGTAGCGGTGCCGCGCAAGACGAAAGTGTGGAGGCAGTGGTCGCTCTGTGTTGCAAAAGAACGCTCCCATTTCAGACCTTCCCGGCTATTGAAATTTTTCGATGCCGAATGTCTTGACTTCGATCCGCGTTCCCGTAAAAATAAAGAGAACTAACAGTTAAGTCTCTTTACTTTTGGGAGGAACATTGAGACGACTGAGAACAAGACGGATGATCGCAGCGCTCACCGCGGCCTTGGCCATGGTGACCGCAGGCGCGATCTACACCGTCGCCAACCCCTTCACGGCCTCCGCGGCGACCGCCTGCTCCGCGGCCTGGTCGTCCACGCAGGTCTACGTCGCCAACGACACCGCCAGCTACAACGGCACGGAGTACCGCGCCAAGTGGTGGACCCAGGGCGAGACCCCCGGCACCACCGGCGAGTGGGGCGTCTGGGAGTCCAAGGGCGCCTGCGGCGGTGACTCCACTCCGACGGCCACCGCCTCCGCGACCGCGACCGCGACACCCACTGACGAACCCACCGAGACCCCGACCGGCGACCCCGGCAGCGGCGGCAAGATCAACGCGGCCTACTTCACCGAGTGGGGCGTCTACGGACGCAACTACCACGTCAAGAACATCGTCTCCTCCGGCTCGGCCGAGGACCTCACCCACATCGTGTACGCGTTCGGCAACGTCAAGAACGGCCAGTGCACGATGGACGACTCGTACGCGGCGATCGACAAGGCCTACACGGCTGACCAGTCGGTCGACGGCGTCGCCGACACCTGGGACCAGCCCCTCCGCGGCAACTTCAACCAGCTCAAGAAGCTCAAGGAGATGTACCCGGACCTCCAGATCCTCTGGTCCTTCGGCGGCTGGACCTACTCCGGCGGCTTCGGCCAGGCCGCGCAGAACCCGGCGGCCTTCGCCGAGTCCTGCTACAACCTGCTGCACGACTCCCGCTGGAACGGCGTCTTCGACGGCATCGACATCGACTGGGAGTACCCGAACGCCTGCGGCCTGACCTGCGACACCAGCGGCACGAGCGCATACCCGAACCTCATGAGCGCCCTGCGCGCCAAGTTCGGGAGCGAGCTGGTCACCTCCGCGATCACCGGCGACGGCACCTCTGGCGGCAAGATCGACCTCGGCGGGTACGCCTCGGCCGCCCAGTACGTCGACTTCTACATGGTCATGACCTACGACTACTTCGGTGCCTGGGACGCCGACGGACCGACCGCCCCGAACGCGCCGCTCAACAGTTACAGCGGCCAGCCGATCGCGGGCTTCGACGGGGCCACCGCCATCGCGAAGCTCAAATCGCTCGGCATTCCGTCTTCGAAACTCCTACTCGGCTTCGGCTACTACGGCAGAGGCTGGACCGGCGTCACCCAATCGACGCCAGGGGGATCGGCGACAGGCGCGGCACCGGGCACCTACGAAGCCGGGATCGAGGACTACAAGGTCCTCGTGAACGAATGCCCCGCAACGGGAACCGTCGCGGGCACCGCTTACGCCTACTGCAACGGCGAATGGTGGAGCTACGACACCCCGGCCACGATCGCGACGAAGACGGCCTGGGCCAACAGCCAGGGCCTCGGCGGCGCCTTCGCCTGGGAGCTCTCCGGCGACACCAGCGACGGCGACCTCGTCAGCGCCATCGCCGCCGGCATCGGCTAACGCAATCTGCTGACCCACCCCAAGGTCGGCGGGACCTCCCCGGGTCCCGCCGACCGTTTTCATGCGGCGAGCATGAGCCACAGCGTCCCGATGCTCAGGGCCAGGAACAGGATCGGCCCGGCGATGTTGTGGAAGACCCGCTCGCGCACGTGGAGCACCAGCGCGAGCACGAAGAACACCACCAGCCCGACCGCGGCGGCCACGCCAAGCGGCCGCCAGAAGAACCCGGCCGCGAGGCCAAGCGCCGCCGCGCCCTTCACGACTCCAAGGAACGGCAGCCACGAGTCCGGGACGCCGACCGCGTGCGAGTTCTGCTTCACCCACTCGGCCCTCATGAAGTTCGCGACCGATTCGATCGCGTTGGCGGCGATGGTGACCAGCGTGACGGCGACGAACGCGACGACCATGATGCCCGGCTTTCCGAAAGCGCCCGGCGGCCGTTCCGCCGGATCGGCTCCAGTCTCCGACGCCCCGCGGGCCCCGTCCAATACATGCATCGATAACCTGCGGTTATGGATGTGGACACGAGGCTTCTCCGCTACTTCCAGGCCGTCGCCGAGGAAGGCAACCTCACCAGGGCCGCCGCCCGCCTCTACCTCTCGCAGCCCGCGCTCACCAAGCAGATCCGCCAGCTCGAGGACCGGCTCGGCGCCGTCCTCTTCGAGCGCTCGAAAGCGGGCATGACCCTCACCGGGCCCGGTGCGGCGCTGGCCGCATCGACCGGCGCGGTCCTCGACGCCTGGGACCGGGCCGAACGCGCCGTCCGCGCCGCCGAAGCCGAATCGTCCAAAGTGCTCAGAATCGGCTTCCTCGCCAGCGCCGCCAACGAGAAGACCCAGCAGATCATCGCGGCGTTCCGCGAACGCCGCCCCGACTGGCGCGTCGAACTGCGCCAGGCGAGCTGGGGCGCACCGGTCGAGGCGCTGGTCTCCGGCGAGGTCGAGGCCTCGTTCATGCGGCTGCCGTTTCCGAATCAGGAGTACTACCTCCTTCTGGAACTGCTGACCGAGCCGCGCTGCATCGCGATGGCCGCGAACCATCCACTGGCGCAGCGGGAGACGCTCGAGTTCACCGACTTGCTGGACGAGCCGTTCATCGCGGCCCCGGCGGCGACCGGCGCGTTCCGGGACCACTGGGTCGGCGCCGAACTTCGGGGCGGCCGCCCGGTGCGGGTGGGCGCGGTGACCGAGCACCCGGACGACTGGCTCACCGCGATCGCCAACGGCGACGGCATCGCCCTCGCCCCGGCCTCGGCCGCCCGCTACTACGCCCGCCCCGACATCGCCTACCGCGACGTCGAGGGCATCGCCCCGAGCACCGTCGCCCTCGCCTGGCCGAAGAAGGCGCCCCTGACCCCGGCGCTGGCCGATTTCATTGCTGCCGCGAGGGAAGCGTAGAGGGAACCGCGGACCGGCCTGGCCCCCAGACAAGGGTCGGTCCGCGGTTCCCGGCTTGCGGGGGTTACTTGACGAGCTTGGCGGGGAGGGTCGCCCAGTGCATGAGGTATTCGAGCGGGCCGCGTTTGAAGAACCGCTTCCACAGGAGCGCGAAGGCCAGCATGACGACGACGAACACCGCCCACATGCGCCAGCCGGTCTCGTAGCCGACTTCGTTCACCGGGTGGTCGATGAGGTACCAGACGGCCGCGATGTGCGCGACGTACGCCGTCAGCGACATCGAGCCGACCGCGATCAGGGGCGCGAGCCAGAACCGGAGCTTCGCGAAGCGGCCCAGCAGGAACACGAGCCCGGCGATGACGGTGAACGCGACGCCGATGTTCCCGGCGAGCTCGAACGGCATGTTCGAGTGCGGGCTCGCGGCGACCAGGGTCGTCCAGTCGAAGCCGCCGGTCATGTCCTTGCCGTCGGGCATGAGGTCGTAGAGCGAGGCGTGCTCGGCGTCGAAGGCCTTCCACTGCTCGTCGGTCCAGTTCGCGGAGTCCTTGCCTTCCAAGGCCTTCGACCAGGCCTGGTCGAAGGCCTCCCAGCTCGCGTCCGCCGCCGACGTGTCCGGCGTCGGCAGGAGCTTCCCGATGAGCCACGCGCCGCCGTACCCGAGGAGCGCCAGCGCCGGGCCGATGATGAGGAGCCGCACCTGCACCGCGAGCTTCGTCAGGTCGAGCTTGCCGATCGCCATGCCCGCGAACATGTACGCCATCCACGCGATGCCCGGGTAGGTGCCGCTGATCAGCAGCGTCAGGACGCCTTCGCCGCTCCACATCGCGAGCGGGTCCTTCGCGTTGAACGCCTCCGTCCACGAGGTGTCCACGCTCCACATCCACTGGATGAGGATCGGCCCGCCGATGCCGAAGACGACGGCGAGGATCGCGAGCGTGCGCGCCCGCAGTTTGATGAACGGCAGCGCGAGCAGGAAGAACAGGCCGTAGTACGCGAGGATCACCACGATCGAGGTGCCCATCGCGACCAGCCACGAGCCGAGCGCGAGCAGCAGCACCGAGCGGATGGCGATCCGCACGACCGCCTGCCGCATCGGCCGGCCGGTCTTCGGGCGGGAGCCGCCCGCGATGAGGACGAGCGAGAGCCCGGCGAGGGTCGCGAACAGCGCCGAGGACCGCCCGTGGGGGATGTCCATGAGGAAGCTCTTCCACGTGCCCGCCTCGTCGGCCCACGGCCCGACGTGCGAGTAGTACATGCCGAAGACGGCGAGGGCGCGGGCGGCGTCGAGGCCGACGATGCGGCCGAGGGAGGCGTCGCGGGCGGGCGGCGGGTCCTCCGGGGCGGCCGCGATAGCGCGCGGCTTGAAGTCGATGATGTTCGTCATCGGGCCAGCGTGCGGCCGTAATAGGGCCGTTCCCATCCGGCGATGCGCGGTTCCCGGCCCGCTGGCGGGGAGCAACGGTTCCCCCGCCCGGCCGGAATGCACCCGCCGATCGGCGGGTCTTGCCCGCACCTCCCTCCCGGAAAGGGGCGGGAAGTGGCGGGAACGTGCTACCAATCGTCTCAGAGCATTCGAGGAGGCCTCATCAATGATCCGGGTACTGGTTGTCGACGACGAGGCCCTCATCCGCACCGGCTTCCAGCACATCCTGAACGCCGCCGGTGACATCGAGGTGGTGGGCGCGGTCTCGGGCCGCCAGGCGGTCGCCGAGGTCGGGCGGGTCCACCCGGACATCGTGCTGCTCGACATCCGCATGCCCGACGTGGACGGCCTCACCGTGCTCGAACGCCTCCGCGCCCTGCCCAGGCCGCCGATCGTCGCGATGCTCACCACGTTCGACACCGACGAGTACGTGGCCGCCGCGCTGCGCATGGGCGCGGCCGGGTTCCTCCTCAAGGACACCGACCCCGAGCACCTGGCGCTGCAGGTGCGCACGCTCGCGGCCGACGGCGTCGTCCTCTCCCCGAAAGTCACCTCCACCGTCGTCGACGGCTACCTCGCCGGGCGCACCCCTGAAGGCGGCTTCGTCGACCGGTTGAGCGCCCGCGAGCGCGAGATCCTGGTCCTCCTCGCCGACGGCCTCTCCAACGGCGACATCGCCGCCCGGCTCTACCTCGGCGTGGGCACCGTCAAGGACCACGTGAGCGCGATCCTCACCAAGCTCGAGGTCTCCGGGCGCGTCCAGGCCGCGCTCGCGGCCGAACGCGCCGGGCTCCTGCGGGAGCGCCGGTGAACGCGCTGCGCCGCCGGTGGCGGCCGTGGATGACGGACACCGCGATCGTCGCGGTCGCCGCCGCCGACCTCTGGTACACGTACTGGTGGCCCGAGCTCACCTGGCAGACGGTCCTGACCGGGCTGGGCGTCCTGGCGCTGTTCGCGCGCAGGCGCTTTCCGCTCGCCGTGTTCGTCCTGACGCTGCCGGGCGCGTGGCTGATCGGCCAGTCCGCGGCGGCCCTCATCGCACTGTTCACGTTCGCGGTCGTCTCGCACCGCAAATGGCTCGTCGCGGTGTGCACCCTGGTCCTGGCGACCTGCATGATCTGGCCGGTCGAAGGTTTCGGCGAGATCGTGATCGACTCCTGGTGGCTCGCGTACATCGCGTACGCGCTGGCCCCGGCCGCCGCGGCGGCGTTCCTCGGCCAGTTCGTGCAGGCCCGCCGGGAGCTCTCGGCGCGCCTGGAGGAGATCACCGAGGCGCGCGAGCACGAGCAGCTGATGGCGACGCAGAAGGTCCTCGCCGAGGAGCGCTCGCAGCTCGCCCGCGAGATGCACGACGTCGTGTCCCACCAGGTCAGCCTGATCGCGGTCCGGGCCGGGGCGCTCCAGGTGAGCACCGGCGACGCCGAGGCGAAGGAAGCGGCCGGGACGATCCGGCAGTTGAGCGTGCGGACCCTCGACGAGCTGCGGCACATGGTGAACGTGCTGCGCGCGGGCGGCTCCGGCCCGACCGAGCTGGCCCCGCAGCCGACGCTCGCGCAGCTCGCCGACCTCGTGGCGGGCAGCGGCATCGAGGCGACCCTGCGGATCGGCCCGCACCCCGAGCTCGGCCCGCCCGCCGAACGCGCGATCTACCGCACCGTCCAGGAGTCGCTGACGAACGTGCGCAAGCACGCCCCGGGCGCCAGCGCGGAGGTCGCGCTCGTCCAGGAGGGCGGCGGCGTCGTCGTCACGATCACCAGTACCGCGCCCACCCGGCCGGTCGTGCCGCTGCCGAGCTCCCGGCACGGCCTCCTCGGCCTCCACCAGCGCGCCGCGCTCCTCGGCGGCACCCTGACCTGGTCCGCGACCTCGGACGGCGGCTGGCGGAACACGCTCACCCTGCCCGCCTGACCGCCGCCTCACCCTGGGGGAGTAGCACTCCCGAGCGAGGCGGCCCGAGACGGCGCGAACTAAGATCGAGCCGTCACCCCTCCACTCGATCCTTGGACGCGCTTTGAAGACTCCCCTGGACACCGAGGCCCCGGCCCGCAAGCGGCGCTGGCTGCGCCCGGTCGTCATCACGCTCAGCGCGCTCCTCGTGCTCGCCCTCGCCGGTATCGCGGGCGCGGGCTGGTACTTCTCCGGCGAGGTCATCAACGTCACCCACGAGGACGACCCGTACGGGCTGACCGTGGCCGCCGCCGACGGCGCCACCGTCACGCTCCCGCTCACCGAGGCCACCGAGCGGCCCGGCACGTGGGGGCTCGAGTGGGACGGCGGCCAGGCCGTCCTCGGCGACATCCTCGCCAGCGACGACGAGACGGTGACGCGCGCGGTCCAGGAAGTGCTCACCGGCACGCTCACCGCCGGCGCCCAGGCCCGGATCGACAAGTGGACCTTCGGCGAGGACCCGGAGACCGGTCTCGGCCTCGCCTACGAGGACGTCGAGGTCCCGGCCGAGCTCGGCGGCATGCCCGCCTGGTTCGTCCCGAGCATCGATGCGGCCCAAGGCAACGCGGACACGTGGGTCATCACCGTCCACGGCCGCAACGCCGCCCCCGCCGAGACCCTGCGCGGCATCGGGATCTACGCGGACCTCGGCTACTCCGTCCTCGCCGTCACCTACCGCAACGACGAAGGCGCCCCCAAGGCCCCCAACGGGATGCACAGCCTCGGCGAGTACGAGAGCGAGGACGTGGCCGCCGCGGTCGAATACGCGCTCGCCAACGGCGCGAAGGAGGTGATCCTCCACGGCTGGTCCATGGGCGGCGCGGTCGTCGCCACCGCCTACCGTCACATCGCGGATCCGTCCGCCGTCAAGGGCCTCGTCTTCGACTCGCCCGTCATGGACTGGAACTCGACCCTCGACATGCAGGCCGCCGACCGGGACGTGATCGCCCCGATCACCTGGGCCGCTAAGCGGATCGTCGAGTTCCGGGCCGACATCGACCTCGCGGACCTCGACCAGCGCAACTTCGCCGACGAGTTCGACCTGCCGGTCCTGCTGTACGTCGACACCGCCGACGCCACGGTCGATCACACCGCGACGCTCGACTTCGCCGACCTGCTCGACCCCGCGCAGACCACCGTCATGGAGACCGCCTCGGGCCACACCGCGTCCTGGAACGAGGACCCGGCGGCCTACACCGCGACCCTGGAGTCCTATCTGGCCGGGCTCTGACCGGCGCTGAAATTCGGTTCTTGAGCTGCGCGTACGCGGGTTCGCGCAGCGAAGGAAATGTCGTACCCCTCCCGTAGAGTCGTTGCAGAGCACGACGAACGGAGTGGATGCATGAACGTCACCCCAAGCCCGCGCACCGAGCGCCGCCGCAGCGGCCTCACCAACCGCGACCTCGCCCTCATGGTCCTTGAAGAGGCCGACCGCGCCGACACGGCCGAATCGCACGTCCAGGCGCTCGCGCCCGCCGCCGAGTCCTGGCACCGCCTCGCCTCCGCGCGCGGCACGTTCTCCGCCGCCGACGCGGCGAAGATCCTCTCCCGCGACCCGGCCATCGCCCTCGGCCAGAACCGTCTGTTCAGGGCGCTCGAGGACCTCCGCTGGGCGTACCGGCAGCGCCGCGACCGCGCCTGGCGCGCCCGCCAGTCCGCGGTCGACGCCGGCTGGCTCACCGAGGTCCCGCAGTCCCACCACCACCCGCGCACCGGCGAACTCCTCCTGGACGCACCGCAGCTGCGCATCACCCTCAAGGGCCTCTCCGAGCTGCGCCAGCGCCTCGGCACGTCGGAGCCCCTGCCGCTCAAGCGCGACAGCACCCGCGCCCGCCCCGACGACAACCGCCCGTAAGAGCGAGCGGGGCCGGGGGGGGGGGGGGGGGGGGGGGGGGGGGGGGGGGGAAGGCCCCCACCCCCCCCCCACCCCCCCCCCCCCCCCCACACAGAGCACCCACACCTACACAAAAAACCCCCCCCCCCCCCCCCCCAAAAACCG
>NZ_JBVJHZ010000021.1:0-89979 GCF_055586545.1 Glycomyces sp. NPDC050141
GGTTGGGGGGGGGGGTTGGGGGTGCGGGGGGGGGGGGGGGGGGGGAGGGGGGGGGGGGGAGGGGGGAGGGGGGGGGGGGGCCCCCCCCCCCCCCCCCCTCTTGCCATGTCTCGACTAGTACGTGCGCATGGGGGCGCCGAACATCTGCGCCTCAATGGAGGTCGGGGAGCACCACAGGTAGCGCTCCTTCTGGCCCTTGCGGAGCATGGCGATCATGTCGTCGTGCAGCATCTGGAGCCATTGCAGCACTTCCTGGTTGACGCGGATCGCCGAGCGGGCGATCTGGGCCTCTTCGGCGGTGAGCCGCTGCAGGACGGTCATGTGGGCCTCGCCGGTGAGCTCGTCGGCGTAGTTGGTGAGGCGGGGCAGGACGGTGAGCTGGGTGCGCCAGGGGCCGAGGACCGGCTTGGTCTGAGAGCCGCGCTCGCCCACGTCGTAGACGTACAGGGCCGGGGAGTGCTGGCTGGCCTCGACGGTGACGGGCTGGTCGCCGTGGAGGACGGCGAGGCGGTCGTTGCGGCCGGTCGCGGTCTCGCCCAGGCCCTGCCATTCCTGCGGGCGGGTCGTGCAGACCGCGACGCGGGTGCCGATCGCCAGGGCGCGGAAGACGAGGAGGCGGGCGAGGTACACGCCGCCGATGAGGTTGATGCGGGTCTCCTCCGGGCGGAAGAACGGTGCGACGACGGGCACCTGCTCGGCGTCGCGGCCGATCACG
Organism: Glycomyces sp. NPDC050141; assembly: GCF_055586545.1. Classification (NCBI taxonomy): domain Bacteria; kingdom Bacillati; phylum Actinomycetota; class Actinomycetes; order Glycomycetales; family Glycomycetaceae; genus Glycomyces; species Glycomyces sp. NPDC050141. The sequence continues at coordinate 716 of NZ_JBVJHZ010000021.1, forward strand.
AGGCCCGAGGGCGGGCTGGCGGAGGTCATGAGCTCCAGGGCCCGCGCGGTCGGGATGACCGGGGAGGGCTTGATCGCCTCGATGGGGCGGCCCGCGTCGCTGGCGGTCTCGACGGCGCGGTCGGTGACCGGGAGTCCGTAGACGGTGCCTTCGGTGGGTCCGGCCGAGACCGAGCCGACGCCGAACAGGCCGGCGGAGGTCGGCAGGGAGCTGACCGGGCCGCCGGTGATCGGGGCCGCGCCGGAGTACGGCATGCCCGAGTACGGCTGGGCCGAGGCGGGTTGCGCGGAGAACGGCTGGCCCGAGATCGGCTGGCCGGACACGGGCTGCGCCGAGACCGGGGAGACCGAGGGGGCGCTGACGGGCGCGGCGGAGACCGGCGCGACCGACGGTTGGGACGGCATCGGCGGCTGCGACTGCTGGGGCGGCGGCGCGGGCGGCTGGTACTGCGGCTGCTGCGGCCGGGGCGGTTGCGCCACAGGGGGTTGCGGGGCCTGCGGCTGCGGGACCGGAGGCGGGGTCGCCCGGGCCTGCTGCGGCGGCTGGGCCACCGGGCGCTGCGGCTGCTGGTACTGCGGCGGCGAAGACGGTTGCGGCGCTTGGCCTTGCGGGGGCGAGGGCGGGCGCATCTCCGGCGGGCGGGGGGTCTGCTGCTGCGGGGGCACCGGCGGCTGGGCGTGCGGGGGCTGCGCGCCGCCTCGGGCGCTCGGCACCTGCGGCTGCTGGGGCGGGGCGGCCGGGCGGCCTTGCGGCGCGGGCGGCTGCTGGCCCTGGCGCGCGGAGCCGTAGACGGCGGGCTGGCCGGGCTGGCTGCCCGTGGGTCCGCCACCGGGCTGGCCGTAGACGGCGCCTTGCTGCGGGGGCTGCGCGCCGCCGCGGGCGCTCGGCGGCGGTGTGGCCGCACCAGCGGCTCCGGCGCGGCCGATCTTGGCGGTGCCCGACGATTCGTCGTCGACAGCGCGGCGCTTGCCGCCCTGCTGCTCTTCGTCCTCGTCGGAGTGGCGGCCGGAGTTGCCGGCACCGCTGCGGTACGTGCCCCCCTGGTAGGTGCCGCCGCCGTACACGTTGCCGTTGCCGTTGTTGCGGTCGCTCATCGGGGGCCTCCTCCGGTCGGGGCGGATGCGTAGGCGGCGGGGCCGTGCTCGCCGTCGAGTCGCTGCAGGCGGACGCCGAGCTGGTCGGCGACGTTCAGCAGCTGGTTCTGGGCCGACTCCCACGAGGACTGGTCGAGGGCGAGGCGCACGATCCCGTCGACGGCGAGCTGGCGTCCGGTGACGCGGCCGTCGGGGTTGACCTTGCCGTTCGTGCCCGCGGTGACCACGGTCGAGACGGTCACGAACGCGGCGGGCACGCCCGAGAGCGCGTCGCCGGTGCGGTGCAGGGAGGCGGCGTCGGTGGGCCACTTGGTGATCCGGTACGAGACGTGGCGCAGGCCGTCGGCGTACCAGTGGTTCCAGTCCTCGGCGGTGCGCTCGCCCGGGACCGGCGCGAACGCGACACCGAGCGACTGCGAGACCGCTTCGCGCACGCCCTCGGCGTCCAGGATGCGGTTGGGGACGCCGACGTTGCCGAGCAGCTTGCTCACGCGCTGCGAAGTCGAGGCCAGCGCCTTGTACACGCCGTCGACCTCGCCGCCGCGCTCGGCGGTGGCGTCGCGGGCGTCGCGGGCGCCGAGGCGCACGGCGAGCCAGGCCTTGTGGTGGACCACGGCGGGGTAGTCGCCGAGGAGCTCCCGGTAGGAGCGGGAGGCGGGGCTGTTGTCGTAGGCGCTCAAGCCGACCGGGGTGGTGTGGCCGATGAGCTGCACGGCGGTGACGGGCACGGAGGTCTCGTCGAAGAGCCGCTCGAGGCGTTCAAGCGGGATGGCCTTGGTGCCCTCGTCGGTGCTGCCGATCTCGATGACGGAGAACCAGCCGCCGTTGTCGTGGCCGATGCCGACGTTCTCGTCGCGGTCCTCGATGCCGGTGATGCCCAGGTCGGGGGCGATCCGGTGGAGGACCTCGGTGAGCTGCTCGGGGTCGAGGGCGCGGATGCGCCGCTTCATGCGCGACTTGAGCGGCCAGGTCTGGTACCACCAGTAGTCGCCCTTGCGCCAGAACACGATGACGAGCACGATGAGCGCGACGCCGCCGCCTGCGGCGCCGGGGATCATGCCGAACGCGAGGCACGCCAACGCGAGCGTGAGCGCCAGCTCGATCGTGATGAGCTGCGCGACCGTGAGCGGGCCGAGCCTGCCGGTCGAACGGGTCGTGAACACGACCGACTCGCCGGGGGCCGGGCCGTTGCCCTGCTGGGCTTGCACGGACGCGGTGCCGCGAGCTTGCTGTTGGGCCTGCAGCATCGTCATGGGCGACGTCTCCAAGATGAAGGTGAGTGGTCGTATCCATCGTATGCGGACGAGTCCACTGCTTGGTCCCCCGCCCTTGCGGTGTTTCGCGCCGATACGGGTGGACCTGCCCGCTGGTATCGCGGCGTTAGACTGACCGGGTGCGATTCCTCCCGCGTATACCTCTCTATTCCGCTGCTGTCGCGATGGCGACCGCCGGAACCGTCCTGCTGGCCACCACTCCTGTTCAGGCGCAGCAGGACGGGTGGGAAGACCTGCCGATGGCGCTCGAGGACGAGCGCGGCCCGTGCTCGACGGTCACCGAGGGCAGCGAGCCGCTGAACCAGCGGCCCTGGGCGAAGAACTTCATCGGGCTCGAACAGGCGCAGCAGTACAACCGCGGCACGTTCGAGACCGGCGACAAGAAGGGCCAGCCGGTGGTCATCGCGGTGATCGACTCCGGTGTCGAGGCCACCCGCGACGACGTGTTCGGGGGCCGTCTCATGGACGGCTACGACTGGTGGGACGCCGATGCCAAGGGCCAGTGCGATTCGAGCGGCCACGGCACGGCGGTGGCGGCGATCGCGGCGGGGAGCCCGATGGGCACCCCCGGCAACGAGGACTTCATCGGGGTGGCGCCGGAGGCCCAGATCCTGCCGATCCGCGTGTTCAGCGGTGACAGCAAGGAAGGCGGCGACGCCAACAAGAGCAAGGCCGTCGGCCTCGCCATCATGGAGGCGGTGGACCACGGGGCCGACGTCGTCAACGTCTCCTCGGTGATGATCCAGGGCCCGGAGCTCGCCGAGGGCGTCGCGTACGCCATCGAGCACAACGTGGTCGTCGTGGCGGCCTCGGGCAACGAGACCAAGAACATGGACGACGACTCCATCGAAGACGACAAGGAGACGTTCTACCCGGCCAACTACCCGGAGGTCATCGCGGTCGGGGCGCACAACCCGGCCGGGAACTGGTACGAGAAGACCAACTTCGGCAACAACCTCGACCTGCTCGCGCCCGGCGCGGAGGTCGCGTTCCCCTATGCGGCGGGCGACTGGCTGGACGACTCCGGCACCAGTTACGCCGCGCCGTTCGTGGCCGGCGCCGCCGCGCTGCTGAAGGGCCAGTACGGGGCCGAGGCGACTCCGGCGTGGATTCAGCAGCGCCTGCAGGAGACCGCGATCCACCCGCCGAACGAGTTCAACATCTACCAGGGGCACGGCATCCTCAACGTGGCGGCGGCCCTGACCGCTCCTTACGTCGCGTCCGAGGTCACCTCGACGACGGTGACCGAGACTCCGACCGACGAAGCGAGCACCGCCCCCATCGCCGACGAGGACCGCGACTCGATCGCCGGACTCGACCCGGACTTCGACCCGCTGCGCACCGAGAAGGCGATCGCCTGGGCGAGCGTGGGCGCCGCGATCCTGCTCGCCACGCTGGTGCTCGTGCTGAAGAAGATCGTGCCGAAGGGCCGGGGCCGCAAGTGGCGTCCCGGTACCCGCAAGCAGGACATCGTGCCGGTGAAGGCCGCGATCGAATAGCGAGCTGAAGCGTTGAAGGGCGGGACCGGTCCGATCCCGCCCTTTCGCATTGCCGCTCGCACCCCGCGCCGTTCACGGGAATGCAGGGGCATGAAGAAACCCGGGTCGTCCTCGCGGATTACCCGGGTTTCCTGTCGTCTTCGAGCTCGGGGAAGCTGCTACCCGCCGAAACGAGAGGCGTTCGCGGCCTCGGTCTCCTGGTAGCGGTTCTTCGCGTTGTCGACCGCGCGGCCGACGGCTTCGAGGATGTCGTTGATCTTCTCGAAGGACGCGTCCCACTGGGCCTTGGCCTCTTCGTAGGCGGCCTTGTCGGCGCCTTCCCAGTCGAGGGCGTCGAGCTGGGTGCGGAGGTCGGCGAGCGTGCTGGTCATTTCACCAGACTGCGACGCGATCTCAGCAGTTGCCGCCTCGAGCTCCTCGTAGCTCATAGCAATACGAGAACCCATGGTTCACCTCTTTCCTTAACGTTGGGGGAAGTTAGTTAGAGTTCGCCTTCGAAGGAGCTGAAGTCCGACTGCGACTCAGCGTCCTGCTCGGCCTGCTGGGCGGCGGAGGAGTCGAGGCTGTCGGCGATGTCCTGGAGCGCGTCCAGGAGCTTCGCGGCCTCGGTGTCCCACGCCAGCATGACGTTGGCGAACGCGGCGGCGCCCTGGCCGGTCCAGGAAGCGGCGAGCTCGTCGCACAGGGCCTTCAGGCGGTCGAGGTTACCGTCGACCGCGAGCTTGGCGTTGACCGTGTCAGTCGCTGCTTGAGCGACTGTTTCTGTGTCCATTGCGACACCGGCCATATTTCACCTCCAAGTGATTAACCGGGGCTGAGGCGCTAGAGACCTAGGCCTGCAGGGGTATCCCAGTGAGTTTTTGATCGATTCCGCAGTCACCATAACCCGTCCGTGCAAACTCACCGGGTTGGCGGTGCGTCTCTGAGTTTACAAGCATTGCGACCGGCCGTGTATCCCCACTTTGTGCCAGCTCCGCTGGCAGTCTTCCCCCGATCGGGTGAGCTTGTGGGGCCGGTCGTTCGGTTGCGGCGCAAGGGGTGCGCAAACCGGGGCAACCAGGGTGAACGGTCGGTCAGGGGCACGGGTCGCGGATGTCGCCGAAGGCAGGGAACGTCCTGTGGGCGGCGTGTGTCCCGTACTCCCGCTTTCGTGCCATGCGGGACGACCTGTTCGGTCCGGGTGGCCGCAGCTCGGTATGCTGGTCTCAGCACAAATCGAGCGACCGTGCCCGCCGCGCCACGCCGAACGGCTCGGGTCGATATCCCCCCCTGAAAGCCCGATCTGCACCGAGGTGATGACGTTGTTGGATGACGGCGGCTACTCCGCTAGCTACGACGCGAGCGAAGGCCTGTACACGGTCACGAACTCCGCGACCGGCCAGACGACTCAGATGACCGAGGAGTCCTTCGACGAGTTCATCACCAAGATGGGCACGACGATCGACGACCTCGGGCTCTTCCGCAACCGGATTCTCGAGGGCACCGTCGTCACCATCCGCGAGAGCTGGAACCAGGACTACCTCAGCATGGGCGCCATGCAGGAGGTCGACGCCCTCAACCTCAGGCTCGGCGGCTTCGACGACGCGCTCGAGCTGCAGGAGGCGTACCGGACGGTCTTCTACCCTTCGCGCGCAGAGCAACTCGACCGGGTCGTGCACGGCCTGGACACGGGTCGCGTGGTCAGCGAGGACATCAAGACCAGCTATCTGGAGAACGACGGCAACGTCTCGGCGGACGTCGTGAACATCCAGGGCGAGTTCGACAGCAAGGGCAGCAGCATCACGTCCGGCGACGTGGACGAGGCCCGCTCGGAGAACGAGCGCGGCAACGACATGCCGGCCACCGGCAACGAGACCGGTTCCGACTCCGACGAGCAGCCCCGGGTGCTCTAGTCCTCGTTCACCGCTGAAGACCTGACCCCCTAGGAAGGAGTCGAAGATGGTTGCCAAAGGCAAAGGTGTCGACTACTACAAGAGCACCTATACCCACCAGCAGCTCTGGGACATGCTCCACGAAGGCGACGACTACGAAGTCGAGCGTGCGGGCTCGATCTGGGTCTCTGCTGCGAGTGGTATGAAGGCCGCGCGCGAGGAGTTGACCACTCACGTCGACTCCCTTCGCCTGCAGTGGACCGGCCCCGCCTCGGACGAGTTCCACGGCCGCATGGAGCTCGTCAAGCAGTACAGCGTCGAATCTGAAGACGGAATGAAACAGGCTGGGGAGAATAAGATTCCCTACCTCGCCAATGCACTCAAGTCCGCTCAAACGAGCTCCGAGTCGTTGAACCCCGCCTACATCGACGAATACGAAGACTGGGTCGAGAGCAAGAAACAGGTCGATCCGGCTAGCGCTGAGGCACAGTCGAAGAAGACGCAGTGGCAGCAGGAATACCAGAACGACCTGAATGTCAAGCACCAGGAAATGGCTCAGATCGTTGCAGACCTCGGTGACGAGTATGCGCGCGCACGGGAAGAAGACTTCGGTGAGCTCCCGTCTCCGCCTCCGAGCGACATGCCTGGCAACAACACGTACACGAAGCCGACCGGCGGCGTCTTCTCTGAAACCGCGTTGAGCGGGTCGGACTCGACGGGCAGCATGCCTGCGGACCAGGCTGCCGACCTCGACGGCGACGGCTTCGCTGACTCTCCCGACGACCTCGACCCGGTCGACGCCGGTTGGAACCCGGGTTCCTACGACGACGTCGACACGAACGTCACCGGTGGTGGTCTTGCCAGCGGCGGCATCCTTCCGGGTGGCGGCGGTGGCGGGTTCTCGACCGTCGGCGGCACCGGCGGTGTCGGCGGCTCGACCATTCCTGGCGGCGCGGGGCTTTTCGGTCCCTCACAGGGCGGCTCCGGTTCGACCGGTGGCCGCGGCGGTGCCGGTTCCAGCCCCGCGCGTGCGGGTGCGAACGGCAGCAAGACCGGTTCGAGCCCTGCCCGCTCCGGCGCCAACGGCCCGCGCGGCGGGAACACCGGAAACCGGCTCTCTTCGTCCAGCCGCAACGCGATCGGCCGTGGCGGCAGCGGTAATGGCCCTCGTGGTGGCACCCGCTCCGGATACAACGATGATGACGACGAAGAGATCTACACCCGCGAGACCTGGCTGCGGGAGGACGATGTCGACTGGAGCCAGAACAACGTTCGTCGCGAGGAACTCGACGACGACGATGACGAGTAAGAACCCTTAGTCGGGTGAGTGAGGGCGGATGGCTGAGCCATCCGCCCTCACTCATTCGCCCACTAGAGAAGCGGAGGGGCCCATGCGCACAGTGCATGGGCCCCTCCGCTAATGCTCTACTGCCTGTTTGGATCACTCGGTCGCCAAGGTGCGCCCTGGTCAGGACCGCTCGGCGGCGGGTTGAATCCCTGCTGCCCGCGAGGGGGGCTGCTGTAGCCCTGCGGTCCAGGTGGCGGACCGCCATAGCCCTGGCCGCCTCCCATCTGGGGAGGACCTCCGTATTGCTGCTGCATCGCGGGCGGTTGCTGATATCCGCCTGGAGCGGGCCCGTTGTTCGGGTTGAACGCTCCGGGTTGTTCGGCGGCTGCGGCACTCTTTCGGCTGCGACCACGGAGGACGAGCCAGACAGCGATCGCTGCACCGACGAGGACTACCGCTGCTGCGACCACAATGATGGCAGAGAGGTTCGACTCTTTGTTGCCTTCTGCCCCAGTCGATGCCGGACCTCCTGATGCGCCTCCGGCCTCGGTCTCCGCCGGTTCCTCGGAGCCAGCGTCATCCGGTGATGCTCCGCTAGCACCAGGCTCCCCCATCGGGTATCCAAGCGGGTTCTCCGAAACCTCCTCGATGCCTTCGGCATGAACGGCCTGGTCGGCGTTCACAAGCCCGTACCCAACATCTTCGCTTCGGGCGCCACTGCCATCACCAGCAGTCTGGATCATGCGCTGGATTACGTTGCTTGCATCGAGTTCCGGATGAGCCGACCATGTCAGAGCCGCAACGCCTCCGACAATCCCCGCACCCATCGAGGTTCCGCCGACCACATCAGCGTAGAGCTCAGTGTTTCCCAAAGTGGGGTCCTGCGGTACCGGCGCAGTCATCTCATCGGCAGGGGCCGCTAGAACAACCTCTGGACCGGTGGTCGTGTTCTCGTACCAGATCTCACCGCCGCGAGTTGTGCCGGTAACGGCGACAACACCCGGGATCGCTGCGGGGAACGCCACTTCCTCGGCAGGATCGTTACCTGCGGATGCAACAATGATTGCGCCTTTGTCGATGACGTACTGAATGAGTTCACGGTCATCGTCAAATACAGTGCCGTAGAGACTCCATGGAACAACTAGAACATCGGCGCCGTTGTCAACTGCCCATCTGAAGGCATCGGCATCATAGACACCGACAAGATCGTTTGCGCCCGTGCTCTCACGCACTGGCATGATCGTGGCCTCAGGAGCTGCCAGCAATACTCCGGCTGCGACAGCGGATCCGTGGCCATCCGTGTCGCTGCGCCCGTCCGTTTCGTCGGAGAAGCCGGTGTAGCCAGGCAGGATGTCTTTGTCATCGAAGTACGGGTGGTCGCCGATCCCTGTGTCGACGACCGCAACGGTGATGCCTTTGCCCTTGGTGGTGTCCCAAGCCGCAGGTGCCTGGACAAGCTCGGGAACCCAGGCGTTGTCGGCTGCATAGGTGTCGTCCTGGGCGAGAGCCGAGCCGGGGGTGGCTGCGATGACGGCGGCCGTGGCGATGGCGGCGAATCCGGCGCCGAGGGTCAAGCGGGAGCTGGATCTGCGTAGCGCTGGTTGGGGTTTCGGAGGGATTGGCGTGAGAGGTATGGCCATAGGGTGAGACCCCTTCCGTGTGCCGGTCGTTACAGCGCGGTCCGCACTGTCCCACAAGATACCGGACCAACCCCAAGCCCACGAGACCGGTTGATCTGGGCACTTGCTGCGGTCTCCCCGGCCGCTAGCAGGCAATGCCTTCACATCAAGCTAGAGCTCAGCCTGGCGTAGCGCCTCTTCGTACTGCTTCCGCTCGAAGACGAAGGGCCCCAGGTCTGAGAGATCCCAGGTCGGCCGATGCCCGTTCCGGAACCGGCTCCATGTCACCGAAGTCCCGGTCACCTCTGCATCAGCGACGAGCGGCCAGCAACCCCAGTCGCCGCACCCACAGCCGAGCAGAACCGTGTCGCCGTCATCGAAGTTCGAGAGTGTCGGCTCGCCGATGAAGTGGCGACTCGGCCAGAGGATGTCGTCCGCCGCGACCAGACCCTCGTACGAACCCGCTAGGTCTGGGTTTCCATCCGCAGTAGCGAACGGCAGCTCAACTCGCCGGGCACACTGTTCAAGCGGCACACCGTCAACCCAGATCCCCACCACCCGAGACGGCTCATCGGCAAGCAGCCGCTCAACTACCTTGAACTCGACGACGTTCATGTGCGCATCATATGAGCAGCAGATGTGCCACAGCAGCACCCGTGCGTGCGGGGGCCGGCCCCATGAACTGCCGGAGGGCTAACTCTGGAAGCAGCTCTGCGTCGTAGAGCCGCTGGAGCGTTGATGGAAGCAGGTCTGTCTCAATCCAAGCCGCAACAGACTCAGGCGGGATTACACAACCGCTCGCCAAGCCTCCCGTGCAGAGCTCGGCGGATCCCTTGAGGCTCATGGTGATGTGGTAGAAGACGATCACTTCTCCCGCGCGCATCATGACCTTGAACTGTGGGACGTGGTCCCACTCCGGGTCCGCGACCATGATGGCTTCATCCCAATCTCCGTTGAGATCACTCGCCTGCTCGGATTCGGGGAACGGAAGGCGCAGACGATAGGAGTCGGCACCAGCGTCGTTCCAGTACTGGAATGCGCCTTCGGCATCGTCAGCTGAGGTCCAGGTATCCGCGGTCGAGAGGACCGTGATCGTTTCCTTCTCTGCGTCGTTCTCGAACCGTGTGAGGTACTGGGCACAAGATCCTGGCTCAGACTGCTGAGCGGTTCCAGCGTCATAGCCGTGATCAGTGGCAAGTTGCCCTGCGGAGCCTGAACCGAGAATCTGGCATAGATCCTCATGCTCAACTGGGCTACCGAAGTCCACTGGCCCCACGCTGTCCGACGATTCCGTGGCCCCGTCGTCCGGGTCGACTGTCGGCTGGCAGCCAACCAGACTCGCGATGATCAATGCGGCGCCAGGCAGGATCAGGGCTGCCTTGAGAGTCGATCGTTCAATGAATCGCATTGTCAGTCAACGTACCCGGGGATGAGCTGGCAGGTGATCTGACTGCTCCAGTCTTGTGCGGCCTCATCGAGGTAGTCGGAGGCCGTCAGGTTGCGCATGTCGTAAAGGTTGTTCAGCAGGTCGTCTGCTGCGGTCAGGAGGTCGTCCCGCACCTCGGTCACGAGCTGGGTCGTAGGGATAGTGCCGTAAGTCGGCCAGATCTTGTCCATCAGCCAGTCGATCGGTCCATTGCTCTTGTCGACTACCTTCCCGTCTGAAGTGACCTCGAAGTAGAAGTCATGCACAGCGAGAGCGTCACCCAGGTACGGAACACGGCCCACCAGGATCTTCCCGATGAAGCGCTTGGTCGCCTCCGTCGCATAGTCCTCGCGGGAAGTGGCCACCTGAATGCCTTCGTGAGCCTGGGCGATGGCGTTGTTCAGAGATGACATGGCCTTGCCCTGCTCGATCGCTTCTTCGTGTGCGCTTCGAACCAGGTCTGCGAGGATCTGCCGGTGATTCGCGGCGGCTGGATTGAGCTGCTGGCCGAATACTTCGTAGCAGGCATCAGCGTCGTCGCCTTCCCAGTTGTCGAAGAGTTCAGCCACTTCCGCGAACTCCTTGTCTTCGTGCGCTTCGATCAGGTTGTCGATCCCCTCGGAAAGCTTGTTGAGATGCGGCAGGGCGGCAGCAATCTTCCAAGTCTGGCACTGCTCGAAGACAAGCTCGTATGCCTCTTTGACTGCGTCAAGGTCAGCTCGTGTTGCCTCCTTGGCATACGACTCGATGAAGTCGTCATCGGCAGAAGTCGAGACCGTCCACCCATCTCGGACCTCTGACGGGCAGTAGGCATCGGTATCTTGGGAGATCTCGGTCGGCATGTAAAGCTCAAGTGCACCCGACCATCGGAAATAGCCACTGACCTGCTGGGCGGCGGAACCGGGCATGGTTCGACTCTCCCACCCACCTCCGTGCTCAGTGAAGGTGCCGTCCTCCTTGTCCGCGCTGATCTCCTTGGGATTCTTTAGCAGCGTGTAGGCATTCGGGAAGAGCTCCACCCCTTTCGAACGGCGGTGGGCCTCAAGGAAAATCGGCTCAAGTGACTCGATGGCGTTGAGGATCTCCGGCCGGTTCGGTACATCGTCGAACGAGTAATCGCCTGCCATTGGGTATGTACTCCGTTTCAGACCGGTTCAGGGGCATCGTCGTTGGCCGCGGACTGCTGCGCTTGCTCGAGGATTTGCGCTTCTTCCTCAGCCTTCTGGTCGATGATGGTCTCGCGGTTGGCTTCGAAGTTCGTTTCGAGGTCATCCAGGGCCGCATTCAAGTCGACAACAGCGTCCTGCTCGTCTTCCTCGTAGCCATCGGCGATGGTCACGAGTGCCTGGCCCATCGCGTTGATGCTAATTGGCGTTTCATCGACCGCGCTCTTGAAAAGGTCGAAGAGTTCGGCCCAGGTCGCGCCGTTCGGGTGGGTACCGAAGAGGTCATCCTTGAAGGTAGACAACGACTTGGCGGAGGGGCCAAGGACCTCATAGCTGGCGGCGATCGCCGGGCATGCTTGTGATCCGATCACACGGATGTCTTCAGGGGTGTATTCGCGACTCATCCTGTTCTTTCATGTAGGCGGGCGACCCTTTACGGGGGTATGGCAGCTCTGCCAGGATTGTGAATTTTGATCATGCTACAAGACAAACGCTCTCGATGAGGTACACGTGAACCAACCACCAGGATCGCAATCGGCGAGCCCCCGCGAGGCAGTTGGGGACACGCCGGGGGGTTGGGGTTGACATTTGCCGGGTAAGGGCCTCAACATGAAGTTCGCGGGCATGTCGAATGTTCGACAGCCCGCGAGCCAAGTTCATATGGAAGTTTTCGCAAGCCGCCCGGTGGCCGAAAGTTTGGTCACCGAAAGCCACCGGGCGGCCCCTTGTACCGAAGGAGTCGCCTCCTATGGCGTTTACGACCATACCTTCTTCCGGGCTGTCTGGGAACAGGCATTCCGGGGCTATTTCCGGGCGCTGGCCTGGGGATTCACCCTGCCCTGCTTCCGTTGAGGCGGTGGGTTCGCCGTCTCCTGGGGCCTACCGGTACGACCCTTCGAGCTACGACCCGACCATCCCGGATTCGGATCCCCGATCGCCCCGATACGAGCCGCCGCACCTGCGGCACCAGCCCGGGGATACCTGGGTCATCGATCGGAACCGACCGCATGATCCGCTCGATCCCGGGCCTTACGGCTCGCCTGGGTGGTACCCGGATGAGCGGACCGGGCGGCACCGGCGCGGGGAGTTGCCCGATGCCCCAGAAGCTCAAGCGCCGCAACCAACTAGGGTGCCCGCGGGCGCGAAGCCGGTTCGGCCACCATCGGCGACTAATGAGGAACCACGACCCATCCGGCCGGTGTTCAGGCCCACCCCGGAGCGCAAGTCCGTACCACCTGGGTTCTCGGCCGACCCCTCCCCCGAGGAGGCCGAGCCGGAACCGTCCGAGCCGCCGCGCAGGTACCGGTGGCAGGGCTCTGCCGAACAAGACCAGTACAACTTCGGGAAGCTGCGGGAGGATGCCTGGGCCGAGTTCCTTGAAAGGTCCCAAGAACTCCACGATGCGCACTTCGAGCCCTCGACCTTCCTCCGGGAACGGCTCGCGCTGGCGTTCCAGCGGATCGGGAGGTTCTTCCTGCGGGTCTTCGGGGTTGTCGGGCGGTCGGCGGATTGGGAAGAGCCGGGGGCAGGCATCAAACCCATCTCGCACCGGCTTGCCGGTCGGCCGAAGCGTAAGCCGTCGCCTGGGCCTGGGCTTGGCGGGAACCCACGGCAGGGGGCGCGGCGGACGCTTCCGATGAGCGAGTTCGTGCTCGACTGGGAGCGGCATTTCGATGCTGCCCAGGCGTTCCGTGAGGCGGTGACGCCGTGAGCTTCGTTGCGTACACCGCGACGGTGCAGGTCGACGGGCGGCGGCTGCATTACGAGGTGATGGTGCCGCAGGCGCGGCTGAGGGTCACGCTCGCTGATCCGTGGGAGGAGTCCGAGGTCATCGGGTCGGTGATCTACCTCGATAGTGACGCGCCGGGCCTGCGGGTCGCGGCTCCTCTGCAGATCGAGTGGGCGACTGCGCATTCGGAGACGATCGTTGCTGAGGCGGTTCGGGTTTGGGCCGCTGTGACCAGGGCTTGCAACGGGTAGTGGTCCGGGCGGGCGGTGGCACCGCCCGCCCGGGTCAGACTGTCTCGCACCAGGAGTCGTAGCCGTCGCGCCAGAGGGTGTCTTCCGGGTCGGTGGGGGCGTTCGGGTCTTGGTTGGGCCCGATCATGTAGTCGCCTGCTTCGTTGACGACCAGGTAGAGGCCGCTGGTGGTGAGCGGGCATTCGAGGACGACTTCCGCCCCCGAGGATGCGTCCACGGCCGTCACGCGGGCGAGGCCGACGTGGCGGGTCAGCAGGGCGGTCTCGATCGCGGAGTAGATGGCGGGCCCGTAGGACGAGACGGCGGCCTGCGGGTATTCGATGATCTCCCAGCGGTTGTCGTCGCCCAGGGTGAAGCCTTCAACGTCGATGTCGTACTTGCGCAGGCCGAACGGGCAGCCGAAGGTTTCAGGGCCGTCCGGGTTCGCCATGCACTCGTCGAGGTAGGCGGTGAGGCGCTCATTGAGTTCCGGCTCGGAGCCTTCGGCGGGCGTGAAGCCTTCGAAGGCGGCGGGGAGGTGCGGGAAGTCGGTGCCGTCCTCGCTGACCAGGCGTTCCCCTAGGGCGAGCAGCGGTTCGGCGTCGTAGGCGAAGGGTGCGGGGGGATCGGGGTAGAGCTGGTAGAGCCCGGGGAGCAGCGCGAAGTCCCGGCTTTGGTAGGGGTTCAGTTCGAGGGGGACGGTTGCGCCGTTGACCTCTAGGTAGGGGACGGGCAGCGCGTCGATGGAGAGGGTGGCGAAGGGGTCCTCTATCTTCCATCCGTCCTGGTGCTCTTCGAGGTCGAACCAGGTCGTGAGCTCGGTGCCGTTGGGTCCTTCGACGGTGGCCCAGACGTTCGCGGTCTGGACGAACGGCGACCAGGAGTGCAGGCCGAGGTCCAGGATCTCCCAGTCCGAGCTCATCGCCTCGGGGACGAGGAAGTCCTTCGCGCCGTTGGGATCGCCGGTCGTCCAGTCGAGCGCCGCTTCAACCTCGCCGGATCGGGAGGCTTCGAGGAAGGCGCGGACGGCCTCGACCGGTTCGGCCGCTTGGCCGTCGGTGTTGATCCACCGCACCGTGTAGATGCCCGCAGCGAGGGCGAGGATCAGGGGGACGGCGATCGTGATCCGGCGGCGGGTGCGGGCCTTCATCGGCACGTCGGGCCAGCTCTGGGCGGCGCGAGGATCGGGCGGGACTCGGCGGACGACCATTGGGATTCCTTGAGCGGGTGGGGTTTTCGGGGACTGCGACTCACCGTACTGCGGCGCATCCACCCGGTTGCGGACGGTTTTTACGATGAGGCGGTGAACCCCTCGCCCGAGCCCGTTGCACCCGCGCGTCGCCGCCTTCCCGACTGGGCGTTCGCCGTCGGGCTGGTCCTTGCTTCGCTAATCTTTCTTCTTTCTCCCCTGTGGACTGTTGAGCCTTCGTGGTTTCAGGAGCCGAAATCGAGGGAGACGTCCGAGCCGGAGCAGCCTGCGGAGCTCGCGAACTTCCTGCCGCTGGCGGACGTGCGGCCCGGGGAGGAGCCGCCGGAGGCGTCGGCGGTCGCCGTCGAGGAGTTCGGGTATGACGCCTCGCTCGACGGCAGCGGACTGGTCTGGGGTGCGGCGCTTCGGAACACGCACGTCGAGTACGCCGTGAGGTTCAGTCTGCGGGTAACGGTCAGCGGGGCGGGCACCAACGAGTACGACCCGATGTACACCTCCATGGTGCCGCCCGGCGGCGAGGTGCTGGCGGGCGACTCGGTCTACATGGAGGGCGGTGTGCCCTCGGATGCGGTCGCCGAGGTCGAGGTCGTGGGGCTGGAGTGGTTCGCCCTCGACGGGGGCGGTCCGGTCGCCGCTGCCGAGCCGCTGGTGAGCGGCCGCATCGACGCGGTCGACCTGCCGGGCGAGCCGCGCGGGGAGGTGCGTTTCGCAACGACGATCACGAACACCGCCGGTTATGCGGTCGATCCCGAAGTGACTGCGGTCTTCCGCCGCGCCGACGGCACGCTGGTGGGTTGCGGGGCGGTGATCCAGGTGCTGGCGGTGCCGCCCGGGGAGTCGACTCGGGAGATCTGGCTGTGGGGCGAGGACGTTCCTGCCGATGCGGATCTGTCGCTGACCGAGTTCGCGCCGACCTGGTAGCTAGTCGCGGCAGGTGATGCCCCTGATGGTGTCCCGGGTCGGGTCGCCTTGGGGGAGGACGCACTCGGTGGGTTCAGTGACGCGTTCGACGCAGGGGCTCTCGAGGTGGAGGGCGGCGGTCGCGGTTTCGGTGTAGGCGAGGGTGATGGCGTGGGCGCCGGTGGCCGTGGGGTAGGCGGCGTCGGTGATGGGGAAGGCTCGTTCGGCGGTGATGGTGCGGATGCCGTCGAGGGTGGCGCCGTCGTAGACGAGGGTGAACTCGGGCTCGGACCAGCGGGCGGCGACCGCTTCGGAGGCGGGCTCGCGGAGTTCGTAGGTGAGCTCGTAGCGGTAGGTGGGATTGCCGGCGGGGGTGAGGTAGTCGCAGGGGACGACGTCGAGGGTGCGGGTGGTGAACCCGGTGAAGCCGGGGATGGCGTCGGTGGTCTCGGTGACGGCCTGTTCGAGGCCCGCCCAGGTGCCGGGCTCGCGGTACTCGCCGCCGGGGGCCTGGGGCTCGGTGGCGGCGTTGGTCCATTGGCGCACTTCGGTTCCCATGGCGAGCGCGCTGGCGAGGGCGAGGCACCAGACGGCCGTCTCGAGGCCGAGGACGCGGCGGGGCCGGGGCGGGGCGCCGAGCCATTCGCGGGCGCGGGCCGTGGTGGTGATCCAGGCGCCGACGAAGAGGATCGGGCCGATGGTGACGAGGTGGCGGAAGCCGACGAGGTTGGAGCCGTCGCTCATGGTCGCGGCCAGGGGCATTGCTTCGGGGGTGAGCAGGAGCACGGTTTGGACTACCGCGAGGGCCGCTGCCGCTGCCAGGTAGAGGCCCGCTCGGCGGCCGCCGCGGGCGAGGCGGATCGCGGCGATGAGGTTGACCGGGACGGCGGGGGCGAGGATGAGGAGGTAGGCGAGGCCGCGTTCGGTGAGGTCGTTGTCGATGCCGGGCCAGGCGTAGGCCTGGACGCCCTGCCACGCGAAGAGCCAGGTGGCGACGACGGAGGCGGTGGCGGCGAGGAGGAGGACGCGTATGGATTGGATCGCGATCGGGGCTTTGGTGCGGCCCAGCGCCTTTTCGGCCTTGCCGTCGGGGACGGTGGCGAGGCCGGGCGGGGTGAGCAGCGGTTTCATGCGGGGCCTTGGTCTCCAGTGGCGCGAGCGGAGTTCGCGTCCGTTCTGACACTAATACGCCGCAGGGCCGCCGACCGGTTGCGGTCGGCGGCCCTGCGATCTGCGTCAAACCCGGGCGTCTAGGCGCTGCCGTTCGGAGGGAGCAGCGCCGTCTGGATGAGCTGCTCGCCGTCCTTGCGGCGCACCAGGGTGCCGCGGCCCGGAGGCTGCGGGCTCGGGCGGAGCTTGCCGAAGATGGCGCCCTCTTCCTTGCGGCCGTTCAGGAGCAGACCAGGCGATTCGAGCTGCTTGATCTGGCCGACGATCGGGTCCATCATCGCGCGGGACGCACCGGAGGCGCGGCGGGCGATGATGACGTGGAAGCCGATGTCGCGGCCCTGCGGGATCAGTTCGGCGAGCGGCGCGAGCGGGTTCACGCGCTGCGCGACCATCTCGTAGTCGTCGACGATCAGGTACAGGTCCGGGCCGGTCCACCAGGAGCGGTCGCGAAGCTGCGCCGGGGAGACGTCGTCTCCGGGGAGCCGCTTCTCGATCGGGCCCTTGAGGTTCTTGACCGAGTTCTCGAACTGCTTGCCCGACATGGCGTAGTCCAGCAGGGTCGGCTTCGAGATCTCCTCGAGCATGCCGCGCCGGTAGTCCGCCATGATGACCTTGGCTTCCTTCGGCGTGTACGTCGCCTGGATCTGCCGGGCGATGTGGCGCAGGAGGTTGGTCTTGCCGGACTCGGAGTCGCCGAACACGAGCAGGTGCGGCTCGGCCTGGAAGTCGAGGTACACCGGCTTGAGCCCGGCCTCGTTGAGGCCGATCGGGATGCCCGGCTTCGAGCGGTCGACCGCCTGGAGGAAGTCGGCCACGTGGAGCTGGCGCGGCAGCAGCCGCACCTTCGGGCAGGGCGGGAAGCGCCAGGCCTGCTTGACCTTCTTGACGAAGTCCTCGACACCGCCCTGCAGGTCGTCGCCGTCGCGGACGCCGTCGATGCGGGGCACGCCGGAGAGGAAGTGCAGCTTCTGCAGCGAGAGGCCGCGGCCGGGGCGGTTCTTCGGCACGTTCGCCGCCGCCTTGCGGTCGATCTCGGACTCCATGTTGTCCGAGAGCTTCAGCTCCAGCTTGAGGCCGAACATGTCGCGCATGTTCATGCGGATGTCGCCCCAGCGGGTGCAGGTGACCATGACGTGCACGCCGAAGGCCAGACCCCGGTTGCCGATGGCGCGGACCTGGTCGACGAACGGCTCGAAGTCCTCGCGCAGCGTCATCCAGTTGTCGATGACCAGGAAGATGTCCCCGTACGGGTCCTCCTGGAACCGGCCTTCGGCCTTCATGCGCCGGTAGGAGCCCATGCCGTCGATCTTGTTGGCCGTGAAGAACGCCTCGCGCTCGTCGAGGATCGACGTGACCTCCTGGATCGTGCGGCGCACGCCCTCTTCCTCCTGGCGGCCGAAGACGCCCGCGACGTGCGGGAGGTCCTCGATGCCGCGGAGGGTACCGCCACCGAAGTCGAGGCAGAAGAACTGCACTTCGCGCGGCGTGTGGAGCAGCGCGAGCGAGCCGATCATGCCGCGGAGCATCGTGGACTTGCCCGACTGGGCGCCGCCGGCGATGGCCACGGTGCCCTGGGCGCCGGAGAGGTCGACGACGAACGGGCTGCGGCGCTGCTCGAACGGCCGGTCCTCTTCGCCGAGGACGGCGTGGAGCTTCGCGTTGAGCGAGAAGCCCTTCGGGGACAGGCCGCGGACCGGGTCCGCTTCGAGCGGGGGCAGCAGCTGGTCGAGCGTCGGCGGCTCGAGGAGCGGCGGGAGCCACACCTCGTGGGCCGGGCGGCCCATGCCGAGGCAGTTGTTGACCATGACCTCGAGTTCGGAGAGCTTCTCGTTCTCGTCCTCGGTCTCGGCCTCCACCACTTCCTCTTCGGGCTCTTCCTCGACCTCGGGCTCCGGGGGGAGCTCGACGAAGCCGGGGAGGAAGCGCTGCACCTTGTGCTGCACGGCCGCGATGCGCTCGGCGCGCGAGGCGACGCGTTTCGGCGGCTTGTAAGGGCCACCGACATAAGCGGCGCGGAAGCGCACGAGGTCCTGCGTGCCGACCTGGAGGTACCCGTGGCCGGGGGCCTGGGGCAGCTCGTAGGCCGCGCCCGAGCCGATCACGGTGCGCGACTCCTGCGCCGAGAAGGTGCGGAGCGCGACGCGGTACGACAGGAACGTGTCGAGGCCCTTGAGCTTGCCTTCCTCGAGCCGCTGCGAGGCGAGCAGCATGTGCACGCCGATCGAGCGGCCGATGCGGCCGATCTGGAGGAACAGGTTGATGAACTCCGGCTTGGCGACCAGCATCTCGGAGAACTCGTCCGCGATGATGAGCAGCGTCGGCATGGGGTCCATGGCCTGCCCGGCCTTGCGGGCCTTCTCGTACTCCCAGCGGTTCGTGAAGTTGCCTGCGGCGCGCAGGACTTCCTGGCGGCGCACGAGCTCGCCTTCGAGCGCGTCGGCCATGCGGTCGACCAGCTCGATCTCGTCGGCGAGGTTCGTGATGACCGCGGAGACGTGCGGCAGGTCGTCGAGGGCGGCGAACGTGGCGCCGCCCTTGAAGTCGACGAGGATGAAGTTGAGCTCTTCGGAAGAGTGCGTGGCGATCAGGGAGCCGATGATGGTGCGGAGCACCTCGGACTTACCGGAACCGGTCGCGCCGATGAGCAGGCCGTGCGGGCCCATGCCGCCGACCGCGGACTCCTTGAAGTCGATGTCGACGATGCCGCCGTCCGGGCCGGGCCCGATCGGGACCTTCAGGTAGTCCTTGACGGGCTTCTCGCGCCAGTGCACGGCCGGGTCGAGCGCCGCGGCGTCGTTGAAGCCGAGCATCTCGGGCAGCGACGACGGGTTCGCCAGCGGCGACTGGTCCTCGTCCCCCGACTCGGCCTTGCCCGAGGCGCCCTTGAGCGTCAGGCGCCAGGGCGCGAGCGAGCGGGCCACGCCCTCGGCCTGGTTGTAGGACATGCGGTCGGGCCTGCCGAGCACGCGGCGGCGCCCGGCCTGGTCGGTGTAGATCTCCTCGGGCGTGACGTCGTACAGCTTGATCTGCGGCCCGGGCTTGCGCGGCAGGTAGCCGGAGAAGTCGAACACGGTGACCCCGGCCATGCCGTCGGCGGCGATGATGCCCGTCGGGTCGACCTCGCCGCCGTCGAGGATGACGACCAGGTGCGCCTGGCCCTCCCCGGCGGTCGCGCCGGGCGACCACGCGCCGCGGCTCGAGAGCTGCTCGCGCAGCGAGTTCTCCAGCTGCGAGGACTTGGTGTAGAACATGCGGACCGGTCCGGCCCCGTCCTCGGCGGACGGGTGCTGGAGGTGCGGCAGCCACTTCATCCAGTGCCACTCGGGCATCCGCTGGTCGTCCGCGACGACCGCGACGATGAAGTCGTCGGGCGAGTGCAGGACGGCGGCCTGGACGAGCTGGGCGCGGATGTTGTCGACGACGAGCGCCCGGTCGCCGCGCAGGACCACGCGGGCGGCCTCGGTGTACTTCATCGAACGCGGGATGTCGATGACGTTCGAGTGCGCTGCCACGAAGCGGCGCAGCGCCATCGAGGTCATCGGCTCCAGGTCCTCGACCGGCTTGGTCTCCGGCGGGACGAGCTTCATCGTCATGCGCTGCTTGCCGATGCCCACGCGGATGTCCAGCGCGTCGTCGTCCTTCGCGCGCCGCTCCCACATGCGGCGGGAGCCCACGAGCGACCACAGGGCCTTCGGGTCGGGGTGGCGCCACCGGGCCGCGCGCCACTGCCGCTCGGCGCCCTTGCGGGCACGGCGGCGCACCTGGTTGAGGTAGCGCATGTAGTCGCGCCGGTCGGCGTTGAACTCGGCCTTCTTCTGGGCGCGGTTGCCGCCCATGCTGGTGGCCATCATGCCGACCATGGAGATGCCCATCATGGCGCCCATGGCGATGCGCATGGTGTTGTTGCCCGAGTTCTGGGTCGCGCCCGTGCCGACGCGGGACATCATCATCATGGCCATCGCCGCGGCCCCCGCGAGCATCGGCAGGATCATCAGATACTGCGAGATGTTCTTGGGCTGCGGGTCGGGCATGTCCGGCGGCGACTCCAGGAGGATGTCACCGCGGGGGGCCTGCGGTCCGCGCTTGCGCGGAGGCCTGCGGAAGAGTTTGGTCGTCACAGAGGGTCCTTGTGCTCACCGGGGGATGCGCCTACCACGGGGACGCTTGCTGGCCGTAACTTAGCGCTGTCGTATAAAAGTTGTTAGTGCGCTCTGTCGAGTATCGCACTTATCAGGGTAGAACCTGACCGCCACTCGGCCGGTACACCCGCCGTTGCATGAGGCATTTATCCTTGAACGGTCCCCCCGATCACCGACCCGACCCGGAGGTTCGCACGGTGAGCACCAAGTCGGCCACTCTCTCAAGGGTGACGATCGTCAGTCCTCGCACGAGGATCGACCTCGCACTGCCCTCAGACGTCCCCCTTTCCGACCTGCTGCCGACGATCCTGCACCAGGCCGGGGAGTACTACATCGACGAGGCCGGCGACAACGGCGGCTGGATTCTGACCCGCCTGGGCGAGGAGGCGATCGACACCGGTCACTCCTGCTCCCAGCTGGGGATCAACGACGGCGAGATGCTGTATCTCAACCCCGCCGACGCCGCCAAGCCCGAGGTGGTCTTCGACGACATCATCGACGCGATCGCCACTGCCACCGAGCAGCGCGGCAACCGCTGGGACTACCTGGCGACCAAGCGCTTCAGCGTGGGCGTCGGCACCGCGGCCCTGGCCGTGGGCGCCGTCGCGCTCCTGCTCACGGTCCACCTGGCCTCCGCGATCGTGGCCCTGTCGGTCGCGGGCATCCTGGTCGGCGCCTCGGCGCTGCTCTCGCGCGCCGTCGGCGACTCGCGCGCGGCCACGTACTTCGGCGTCACCGCCGTCTTCTACGCCGGTGTGGGCGGCCTGCTCATCGCCAACACCGACGACCTGGGCCTGTTCGACCTCGAAGGCCAGCACGTGATCATCGCGGCCTCGGCGATCCTGCTGTTCAGCGTCCTGTCGATGGTCGCGGTGGGCGACATGGCCTCTGCGCCGGTGTTCATCGTGACGATCCTCGGCGCCGTGGTGCTGGGCGTCTCGACGGGCCTGATGCTGGTCATCCCGCACTCGACGGCCGCGACCGCCGCCGGTATCGCCGCGCCGCTGGCGCTGGTGATCCTGCCGTTCGCGCCGAGCCTGTCGCTGACGATGGCGATGGTGCCCACGCCGCAGCTGCCGACGACCACGGAGGAGCTCAAAGAGGGCGACGCCGAGGCCATCGACGGCAAGCGGATCCTCAAGCTCTCCGAGCACGCCGGGAACTACCTCGAGGCCCTGTACTCGTTCGCGGCCGTCGTCGGCCTGATCTCCTCGATCGCGCTCGCGTTCTCGGGCGAGATCCCCGGCCTCATCCTCGCCACGATCATCTCGCTGGTGCTGCTCAGCCGGTCCCGCACGGTCGAGGACCGCGCGGCCCGCATCGTGATGCTCACCGGCGGCATGGGCGGCCTGGCCGCGACGCTCGCCGCGGTCTTCGTCGCGAGCGCCGACAACATCCTGGTGCGCCTGACGGTGATCCTCGGCGCGCTCACGCTGCTCACGCTTATCGCGATGGTCTACGGCCTCGCCGTGGCGGGCAAGAAGATCGCCCCCACCTGGGGCCGCGCCCTCGACATCATCGAGGCGCTGCTCATCGTGTCGATCCTGCCGCTCGTCGGCTGGGTCTGCGACCTGTACACGATCGCCCTGTCGCTGCGCGGCTAGCGCCCACCCCCTGACCTCGACTCCCGAGAGAGGCGAAACCGAATGGCCCAGATGCGCTCCCGCCGCGAACAGGTGGAGGCCCACAAGTTCATCACTTCGCGCATGAACCAGGCGCTGGTGCTGGCCAACCCCGACTCGATCGAGCGTCCGCTGCGGCGCATCGGCGTCTCGATCTTCGCTTCGGTGATGGTGCTGGCGCTGGTGTTCGGCGGGTTCGCGATCGCGACCCTGTTCAACAAGGGCAACGCGCTCCCGGTCGAGGGCAACATCATCACGATCAAGGGCTCCAACGCCGTCTACGTGTACATCACGAAGGACGGCAAGGAGGGCACGAAGGAAGAGCCCGCGCGGCTGTGGCAGGTCGCCAACTACACGTCGGCCCTGCTGCTCGCCAAGCCCGGCTCGACCGGCATGCCCGAGGTCCAGGACCTCAAGCCCGACTCGCTCAAGGACATCCCGCGCGGGTCGTTCACGATCGGCATCCAGGGCATCCCGTCGCAGCCGCCGGACAAGGAGGAACTGCTGCAGAAGGTCAACTGGAACGCCTGCTCGATGCCGCGCGAGGACGGCGGCACGGCGCAGTTCCAGCTGACGCAGCTCGTCGTCGGGGACCTGGAGGACCCGGCGAAGTGGCTCGGCGACGACACCTGGCTCCTGGCGAAGACCGCCGTCCCCGAGGGCAGCGAGGACGCGCCCGACTACTTCCTGCTGTGGAACGGCGGCAAGTACGAGATCGGGTCCGACGACTACGACGCCAATCAGCTCATCGGCGACCTGGGGTTGAACGCCAGCCAGGCGATGACCCTGAACGAGAGCATGCTGAACACGATCCCGCCGGTCGCGCCGATCGCGCCGCCGCACCGGTCGGAGTTCACCACTGAGTCGCAGGTGGACACGGCCAGCGGCGGGAAGGTCGTCTACGGCGCCCCCGTCAAGGCCGGCGGCGAGACGTACGTGCTCATCCAGGAGAACGGGACCGACAGGTTCGCGCGGATCTCCGACACGATGGCGAAGCTGCTCGGCGCCCACTACCACGAGGAGCAGGAGGTCGCCACGACCACGGCCTCCGCCGTCGGCACGCAGGCGATCTACGAGCCCGAGCGGTACCCGGGCGCGGACCTGAGCGAGACCCTGTGGAGCTCGGACAAGGCCCGCCCGGCGGTGTGCGCGGTGTACGACCCGCGCAACCAGGAGGCGGAGTCGACGACCATCCGGATCGCGATGTACGACGTGGCGCCGAAGGACCTCACCAAGGCCGCGGAGTCGGTCGAGTTCCTCGAGGACGGCACGATCTTCTCCGACACCGTTGGGCTGCAGGCGCAGACGGTGCTCCCGCAGGGCCGGGCGGCGCTGATCGACAGCCGCACCGACCAGGGCGCGACGATCTCGGGCATCACGTTCATGATCAGCGACCAGGGCGTCAGGCTCGGCATCGCCGACCAGGGCAAGACGGACACGACGCAGAACATGCTCGGGTACGGCGGGGTCGAGCCGGTCTCGGTGCCGGACACCATGATCAACCTGATCCCCCGCGGCCCCGACCTCGACCCCGACGAGGCGCGCAAGCAGATGAGCTCGAACACCGACGACATCCAGGTCTACGAGACCGCGCCTGAGGAAGAGGGCAGCGGCGGCTGATAGCCGCAGAGCGCAAGGGCGACGCCGGGACCTGGACGGTCCCGGCGTCGTTCGTTCTCCGGCCAGATCGGAGGAACGCGGGTGTGGCGTCTGCGTGTTAACCTGGCGCAACCCACTCCCGACAATCCGAGGACTCGTCATGGCCTACCCGCCCCAGCAGCCGGGGTTCGACCCGAACCAGCAACCGTCCCAGCCCGGCTACGGCCAGCAGCCGGGGTACGGTCAGCAGCCCGGTTACGGGCAGCAGCCGCCGCAGCAGCCCGGCTACGGGGTGCCGCAGCAACCCGGATACGGTGCGCCCCAGCAGCCCGGCTACGGCCAGCAGCCGCCCGGCGCGTACGGCCAGCCGCCGCAGCAGCCCGGCTACGGCGCCCAGCCCGGTTTCGGTGCGCCCGGCGGGGCCCTGCCCCCGGCCCCGAAGAAGTCGAAGACCGGCCTGATCGTCGGCGTCGGCGCGGGTGTGCTCGTGCTCGTCGTCGCGATCGTCTTCCTGGTGGCCAACCCCTTCGGCGGCGGCCCGTCGAAGTCCGACTCCCCCTCCGAAGTCGCCCAGGGCTACCTGGACGTGCAGGTCGACCTCGTGTCCAACGGCGACCTCACCGACATCCAGGGCATGGCCGACAAGCTGAGCCCCTACATGTGCGCTGAGATGGTTGAGGAGATGGAAGCCGGCCTCGACGACGCCGAGGTGAGCGAAGAGGACATGGCCGACTACGAGGAGATGATGGCCGACGCCGAGTTCACCATCTCGTACGAAGTCGGCGAGGAGACCATCGACGGCGACAACGCCACCGTGCCCGTCACGGTCACGGGCGAGATGTCGCACCCCGACTACGGCTCCACGCCGCTCGACGAGGAGTACGACCTCGAACTCGTCAAGGAAGACGGCGCCTGGAAGGTCTGCGGCGACGGCAACAGCCTCATCTAAGACGTTAAAGCTTGAAGGGCCCCACCGGATTCCGGTGGGGCCCTTCCTTGTTGCGCGGGTCAGACGAGGTCGTTGAGGAGTTCGTAGTAGCCGTCCTTCTGGCCGGCCTTGTTGGGGTGGTAGGACTCGTTGATGGGGTAGGAGATGCCGTTGAGCCATTCGGTGTCGTCGCAGACGGCGTGGTTGTCGAAGGCGGCGCGGACGTCGGCGTACTGGAAGCCGTGGCTGGCGGCGACGGTGCCGA
The DNA here is from genome assembly GCF_055586545.1 of Glycomyces sp. NPDC050141. NCBI lineage: Bacteria > Bacillati > Actinomycetota > Actinomycetes > Glycomycetales > Glycomycetaceae > Glycomyces > Glycomyces sp. NPDC050141. Next base: position 25,745 of record NZ_JBVJHZ010000021.1, read on the forward strand.
TGACGTCGCCGAGGAGGTCGGCGGCGTCGTTGAGGGCGGCCTGCTCACCGGGGCTGATGCGGGTGATGGCGTTGCACTCCTCGCCGTTGAACAGGAGCGGGTAGCCGACCACGATCACCTGGGCGTTCGGGGCGGCGTCCTCGATCGCGTTGTAGACGGTGTGGAGCTTGGCGGGCAGCTGGTCGCGGACGAAGGCCTCGGCCGCGGCGATCTCCTTGGTGCAGGTCCAGGGGTAGGGGTAGGCGCACTTCTGGACGACGCTGGTCCAGCCGGTGTCGTTGCCGCCGATGGTGATGGTGACGAGGTCGGTGGTGGAGGAGAGCCCGCCGAGCTGGTTGTTGAGGACGTCGCCGGTCTTCGCGCCCGAGCAGGCGGCGAAGGTGAGATCGGCGCCGAGGTCGGCGGCGATGAGCGAGGGGTAGGCGGAGTCGGAACGGCGGCAGGAGGAGTCGTCGATGTAGTCGCGGGTGCCCACGCCGGAGGCGTAGGAGTCGCCGAGGGCGACGTACTCGATGGTCTGGGCCTGGGCGGCACCGCTGGTGAGAGCCGTGACGGACACGAAGGCGGCGAGGAGCGCCGCCGCCATTGTGGAGATTCGTCGGGGGTAGGACATTTTGGGCTCCGTCTCGAATTTTGTCCGGGGTCGGGGCCCTATTTATATAGGTTTCGTAACGGACGGTCCACCAACGGACCGTGAATTGTCGGAATATTGACAAACGTCGTTCCCGCTTGCGTGCCAACGGGTCGCGCGAGCGGGCCGGGTGAACGTCAGAGGCCCTCGGGGAGGTCGAGGCGGTCGAGCGGCTGCGGCTCGTCCGGGGTCTCGGCCAGGAGCCGGTCGGCGTCGTCCTCTTTGGCCGCTTCGGGCTCGGCGAGCAGGCGGCGGACCTCGGCGTCGAGGTGGGCGCACATCAGCGACTCGAACCGGTCGGCGTCCTCGGCGGCCAGCGCCTCGACGAAGGCGGCGTGCTCGGGGACGAGGTCGACGGCGACCTCGAAGTGCTCGTACATGGAGAAGGTGCACAGGCGCGTCTCGATGAGGAGCGTGCCCATCATGCGCGCCAGGCGGATCGAGCCGCCCCAGGCGGCGAGGCCGCGGTGGAAGTCGAGGTAGGCGTCGCCGAGGGCGCGGGCGTCGTCCTTCTTGAGGGCGCGCTGCATGCGTTTGACCTCGGCGCCGAGTTCGGCGAGCACCGTGCGGCGTTCGGCGAGGGGGCGGGTGAGGATGCGGCGGCCGAGTTCGGGTTCGATGCGGGCGCGGAGCCAGTGGATGTCGCGGACGTCTTCAGGCGTCATGGTGCGCACGGCGAGGCCGCGGCGCCTCGGGATGACGAGGAGGCCTTCGGCGGTGAGGCGCTGCATGGCTTCGCGGAGGGGGCCGCGGCTGACGCCGAGCTGGTAGGCGAGTTCGGCTTCGCCGAGCGAGGCGCCGGGCGGGAGGGACCCGTCGACGACCGCTTCGCGGAGCCGGTCGGCGATGAGGTCCACCGTCGAGGTGCGTCGCACCGGGGCCAGGCGCCCCACCTGGCGGGCGCTTGTGGGCCCGCTTGATCCGCTGCTGCGCGTCGACACGTCTGCCTGCTCCCCCTCTGTCGCTTCTGGGCAGCATCTTAGCGCTGCCGGTACATCACGCTCAGGTGCAAGCTCCGGTTGCATCAGGTGCGACAGCGGCTTCCGTTTCCGGCGGCAGCGAGTGGTCCGCGATTGAGGTGTGCGGACATTGCGCCTGTCTGCCATAGTGATTCGATGAGCATTCACGACGAATTCGATGCAACAGTCGCGAAGCGGGGTGTGGAGCTCACGGCGTACCTCGTCAACGAGTCACGCGCCCGGAAGCCCGACCTCACCGGAGACCGGACCGCACGGGAGTGGATCCCCGAACGCGACCGGCCCCCGGTGCAAACGCTCTGGGAGGAGTTCGCCGAGACCGTCTACCCGCATGACGACCTGGTCGTCGCGCTGCGTAGGAGGCGCATCGCCGAGATCCTCTCGGAGGCCCTGAGCCGGGATCCGGAGACGGTGCTCGTCGAATGCGGCGCCGGCTTCTCCTCCTATCCGTGGCAGCTCCCTTTCGCAGCCTCTCTTGAGATCGACCTCCCGCACGTCGTGGAGGCGAAGCGGCGCCGTGCCGAGGAGCTGGTGGCCGCCGGCGTCCTGCCCGACCGCAAGGTGCGCTTCCATGCCGCCGACCTGGGGTTGCAGCAGTCCCTTGACGAGCTCGTCGAGACGGTCCGCGAGTTCTCCGCCGGGCGCCCGGTGGCCTTGGTTATCGAGGGAATGCTCTATTACCTGGAACCGGAGGCCGCGCGGGCGCTCGCGGGTCTGGGCGCGGCGCTGGCGACGCACGCGCTCACGGTCATCACCTATTGGCCCGTCGACACCGCGGACAACCGGGTGCTCGCCAAGCAACGCGATTGGTTCCGCGCCAGGGGGGTCCCTGAGGAGGCGACGTACTTCTCCCACGAGGAGCTGCCCGGCCTGCTGGGGGCCGAGGTCGACGACCTCGGCCCCGACGAGTTGCAGCGGAGGTACACGGGCGGTGTGGCGGTCGCGGAGGCCGACCTGATTCCCGAGTACGTCGCCGTCGCCCCGGTCTTCGGAGCGTCGGAGTGACCGGTGTGCTCCACGTCCAGACCAGAGCCTATCCCCTGCATTTCAACTCCCCCGAGTTCATTCCGGAGGAGATCAGGGTGCCCGGTTCCGACCCGCTGCGTCCGGAACAGGGTTCGCTCGGGTCGCTGGCCTACAACCCCGAGAGCACTGTCGAGATCGACTTGACCGAGCTCATCAAGGATCGGATCTCCCTGCCCGGCGTGGAGGTCGTCGCCTGCATCGCCCGGATCCTCGAAGGCGGCAGCGTCCTGCTCAGCTACGCGCTGCGTCACGAGGCCGACCTGCTGCGGCTCCCTCTGGAGGCCATCGACGCGATCGACTCCAGGGTCAACAACAAGCTCCGCGACCTCGACACCCCGATCCTCGCGAAGGTGCTGGCCGCGGCGGTGCGGAGCGGTCTGCTGAGCGGCCTGGTCCTCCGTCCGGACCGGAGCCTTCAAGGCGATGAGTCTCCTATGGACCGCCGTTCAGTGCGCTACAACTGCCATTTCGTCACCGAGGAGGAACCGTGGCACTCAGACCCGCGTGTGGCCTCGCTCGCGACGGGATCGGACTGCCGGTTCCTACTGCCTTACACCTACGCCTGGAGGCGGAATCCGGACACGCCGGTCCGCGAGCTGCTGACAATGATGGAGCCCACCGATATCGCCGTCGCCCAGCAGTCGCTGCTCATCGGCGCGCTCCTGGGCGGGCGGCGGATCCTCGTCGACCTCTCCCAAGTGGATTCGACGCCGGCGGACGTGGACGCGTTCCGCAGCTTCCTCGACCGGGTCTGGGCCGACTACTACCACCTCGACAACTACCGGATCGAGTCCGGCCAGCAGCCTCGCACCGTCTATCTGGCCGCACGCGAGGCGATCGGGTTGGACGCCACTCAGGAACGTGCCGACCAAATGCTCGGCTACGTCGGCACCTCCCTGGCCGCGGCAGCGTCGAACCGGGCCGCGAAACTGGACCAGCGACTCAACCGCGTCGCCGCCGGACTCACGGTGGTGGCGTCGGCGGCGTTCGGTCTCGACGTCGCGGGTTTCCTGCTGCCGCAGCAGGTCTCCATCGATGCCCGCATCAGTGTCGTCAGCGGCCTGCTCGGTCTCGTCGCCGTCGGACTGCTCGCCATGATCCGCCCCCGGATCACCCGAAACGCGTCGACCTCGCGTTCGAAGGCGCCGCCCGTCGCGCGGGCGGGGCGCGTCGTCCGGCCGCGCGCGCCCCTCGAAACCGGCGCCGCCCCTGCGAGACTCGCATCGATCCGTGAGCACGAGGTGCTCGATCCCGATGCCGACGGCAGCCCGGCGGCCTGAGACAGCGGTTGCGACGAGCCCCAAGAAGCGCGCACGCGGGACTTCCTCCGGGCCGTGCCCGCGGAGTAGACTTGGGGTTCTCCTCCATCCTTGGAGAGTGTTAGGGGTGTTCGAGGGGGGCGGCCATGAGGGGTTATCGGCCGCCCCCCTCTTCCTTTTCCCCTCCGAAGTAGACGCATGTTCCGCCTCCGCGGGTACGGGCCGCCGCCGCGCCCGGCGGGTGGCACAATCATGGATCGTGTCGGCACCTACTGAGGAAGCGATCGATGAACCTGTTCGGTAAGGGCGAAAGCACCGTCGAGGAGACCGTGGCGGTGATCGGCCTGGGCCGCTTCGGTTCCGCGGTCGCCGAATCGCTGACCCGCCTCGGCCATGAAGTCCTCGCGATCGACGAGCGCCCCGAGATCGTCCAGCGCGCCTCCGAGACCCTCACGCACGTCGTGCAGGCCGACTCGACCGAGTCGACGGTGCTCTCGCAGCTGGGCATCGGCGAGTTCGACCACGTCGTTGTCGCGATCGGCACCGACATCGAGGCGAGCGTCCTCACCGTCCTCGCCTGCGAGGAGGTCGGGGTCCGCGAGATCTGGGCGAAGGCCATCAACGCCAAGCACGGCCAGATCCTCCACCGCACCGGCGCCCACCACGTGGTCTACCCCGAGGCGGCCATGGGCGAGCGGGTCGCGCACCTGGTGAGCGGCAAGATGCTCGACTTCATCGAGTTCGACGACGGCTTCGCGATCGTCAAGACCAAGGCCCCCGCCGAAGCGGTCGGCAAGACCCTCGGCGAGTCGCGCCTGCGCAGCAAGTACGGGGTCACCGTCGTCGGGGTGAAGCAGTCCGGCGAGGACTTCACCTACGCCACGCCGGACACCGTGATCGCCGCGGCCGACACCCTCATCGTCTCCGGGGCCACCACCAAGGTCGAGCACTTCGCGTCCACGACCTGACATGACCCGAGTCCAGGCCTTCTTCCGGCACCCCACCCGGCTCATCCCGCTGATCTTCCTGGCCACGATCACGGCCGGGACGCTCCTGCTGATGCTGCCGATCTCGCATCTCGACGGGTACGTCACGCACTTCACCGACGCGTTCTTCACCGCGACCTCGGCGGTGTCGGTGACCGGCCTGGCCGTCGTGGACACGCCGTTCCACTGGAGCTGGTTCGGGCAGTTCGTCATCATGCTGCTGTTCCAGGTCGGCGGCCTGGGCATCATGACCAGCGCCGTGCTCGTCGGGCTGCTCGTCTCCAGCAAGCTCGGGCTGCGCACGAAGCTCATGACCCGCACGGAGATCAGCCAGGCCCTGAGCCTCGGCGACGTCAAAGCGGTGCTGCAGCGCACGGTCGCGCTCTCGTTGATCGTCGAGGCCGCGACCGCGCTGGTGCTCGCGGTCCGCTTCTCCACCTACGGGTTCGGGCCGGGCGACGCGATCTGGTACGGGATCTTCCACGCTGTGAGCGCGTTCAACAGCGCCGGGTTCGCGCTGTTCTCCGACTCGCTCATGAGCTACGCGACCGACTGGTGGATCTGCCTGCCGCTGTGCCTGAGCACCATCATCGGCGGCCTCGGCATGCCCGTGATCTTCGAGGTGACGCGCCGCCGCTGGGGCCGCAGGCAGTGGTCGGTCCACACCAAGCTCACCCTTGTCGGCTCCGGCATCCTCCTCGTCGGCGGCTGGGTCGCGTTCCTGGCGTTCGAGTGGTCGAACCCGGCCACGTTCGGGCAGTGGCCCTGGTACGACCGCTTCCTGCCCGCGTTCTTCCAGACCTCGATGGTGCGCGCGGCGGGCCTGAACTCGGTCGACATCGGTGCGATGCACCAGGACTCGCAGCTCGCGTCGATCATCCTCATGTTCATCGGCGGCGGCTCCGCGTCCACTGCGGGCGGCATCAAGGTGGGCACGTTCTTCGTGCTGCTCCTGGTCATCTGGGCCGAGGTGCGCGGCGAACCGGACGTGACGGTCTTCAGGCACCGCATCAACCCGTCGGTGATCCGCGAGGCCCTCACCGTGGCGCTCGTGTACGTGGCGTGCAACGCCTTCGGCGTGTTCCTCATGCAGCGCTTCGAACCGGACCTGGACATGATGTCGATCATGTTCGAGGTGACGAGCGCGCTGGCGACCCTCGGCCAGTCCACGGGCGTCACCTACGACCTGTCCCAGGCCTCCAAGTGGCTCTTGGCGGTCGCGATGTTCACCGGCCGCGTCGGCCCGGTACTGTTCGCCGCATCCCTCGCGCTGCGCTCGCGCCACCGCCTGTACCGCTACCCGGAAGGGCGGCCGCTCGTGGGCTGAACGGCAGCCGTGCGGACAGCCCGGCAATGGAGTGAGCCCCGCCTCATGCAGCCCTGAAAGCACAAGCGAAGATGGTCACCAGCAACGTCGCAGCGCTTTCGCCCCCTCAGAAAGGACGCCCCCCGATGGCTCGTAAAAGCCGGCGCACCAGCCGCCTCCCGATTCGGATGCAGTTGATGCTGCCGATCGCGGCGGCGCTCATGGGGATGCTGGTGCTCGGGCTGTTCCAGACGGTCACGGTGTGGGACGAATACCAGAACGCCACCGACGCCGAGGTCCTCGCCGAGCTCTCCGAAGGCCTCAACAAGGCCCTGGACCAGCATCAGCGCGAGGCCGAACCGGTCATGATGTCCGTCATCAACTCCGGCGGCGGCCAGTTCGACTCCGCGGTCGCCCGCCGCAACACCGACAGCGCCTTCGAAGCGCTGCAAGGGACCTCGGACGCCGCCGTCGCCCGCTTCCCCGAGCTCGACGACGACATGCAGGACCTGTTCGACAAGGTCGCCCAGCTCGGGTCCGCGCGCGTCGCGTTCGACGAGGTCGCGAGCGGCGACGCCGAGCACACCGACAAGTCGTTCACCGACGCGCTCGTCGTCTACGGCGACGTCGCCGACCAGATCGTGGCGATCGCCGCGATCCTCCCCCGCCTGGTGAACGACTCGGAGATCTCCGCGCACCTGGACTCCCTCGCCGCCGTCATGCACGCCGGGCAGATCGCCGCCGAGATCCAGTTCGCCGTCACCTCGGACCTGGCGGCGCTGAAGGAGGCCGGGACCGACCTGGTCAACCGCGACACCCTCGGGGACGTCGCGTTCCTGTCGGGCCAGTTCGACCAGCAGATCGCCGAGTTCCGCGCGAACGCCTCGAGCACGACCGCCGCGGTCTACAAGAACGCCATGGAGTCCCAGGACGCCAAGGACGCCCGGACCGCGATCGGCGTGTACCTCAACGGGAACGTCCCGACCCTCACCGCCGCCGAGTTCGCCGTCGCGCAGCGGGCCGTCATCGCCTCCCTGGACACGACCCAGGTCACCGTCCTCGGGTTCATGGGCGACGACGTGAACCTCATGCGCGAGGCCGCTTCGCGCACGCTCCTGACGACGTTCGCGCTCGTCCTCGTGCTGGCGCTGACCTCGATCATCTCCGCGGCGATGCTCGCGCGCCGCATCAGCCTCCGCGTCGACGGCGTCCGCGAGGCGACCCTGACCGCCGCGTACGACACGCTGCCGAAGACCGTCGCCGCGGTCTCCCAGGCCGCCAACGCGAACGAAGTGGACCGGCTCCTGCAGGCCGCGAAGCAGCAGACGGCGGTGCAGACCGACTCGCGCTACTCCGACGAGCTCGACAGCCTCGCCGAGGCGTTCAGCGCCGCCCACCACCAGGCGCTGCGCCAGACCGCGAACCAGGCCCTGCTGCGCATCGACGTCGAGGCGATGATGAAGACCCTCGCCCGCCGCGGCCAGTCCCTCATCCGCCGCCAGCAGCAGACCATGGAGGCCCTCGTCGAGGGCACCCCGGCCGCCTCGATCCCCGACGAGTGGCGCAGCGTCTACCACCTCCTGGCCCGCATGCGCCGCAACGAGGAGAACCTGCTGCTGCTCGCGGGCGGCGACCCGCAGCGCCGGTACAACCACCCGGCCGGGCTGGAGGCGATCATCCGCGACGCCGTGGCCGAGATCGAGGACGCCGGGCGCGTCGTCGTCGAGAACCAGGTCGGGGCGCGCCTGGAGACGAAGCCCGCCGGTGACCTCGTGCGCATCCTCGCCGAACTGCTCGACAACGCCGCGTCGTACTCGCCGCCGACCCAGTCGGTGCGGGTCACTTCGCGCCGTTCGGGTTCGGAGATCGTCATCTCCATCGCCGACGACGGCATCGGCCTCGCCCCCGAGCCGATGGCCGCGATCAACCGCCGCCTCGCCGAGCCGACCCAGCTGAACTCCGAGCTGACCGCGACGATGGGCCTCCTGGTCGTCGGGCGGCTCGCGGCCGAGCACTCCATCAGCGTCCAGCTGCACTCCACGATGGGCAAGGGCACGCTCGCGCTCGTGCGCATCCCCGCGAGCGCGCACGCCGAGGACCCGGTCGGCCTCGCGCCCTCGGACCGCTCCGGGACGGCCGCGCAGCTCGCGCTCTCGGCGCGCGCCGCGAACCTGCCGGTGACCGGGACGGGCGCCGAGTCGGGCGCGCCGAGCGCCGTCGAGCCGATCGTGCCGCGTCCGCGCCGCGCCGGATCGACCCCTGAACCACTGCCTGTAGCAGGTACGACACTCAACGGCGGGAACGGATCGCACGGCCCTGCGGGGCCTGCGCCCGAGACGCTGGATGTTACCTTCAGGAAGGTGAACCGAGCACTCGAAACCTCCGGCAGGGTCAACGGCGCGGAACTGCCCCGCCGCGCACCCGGTTCCCGGCTGCTCCCCGGCTCCGTGCCCAGCGCCCGTTCGGGCGGCGGCGGAACCGACCTCGACCCTGCCGAGATCAGGGACCGGCTCGCCGGTTTCGCTTCCGGCATCGCGGCGGCCGCCGCGCACGAACAACGCCAATAGAAAGCAGCGAGATGGACAACAAGGACAAGAACGTCGGTGAACTCGACTGGCTCCTGACCTCCTTCGTGGAGAAGGTCCCGGACGTCTCCGAGGCACTCACGGTCTCCGTCGACGGCCTCGCCATCGCCGCCTCGCGCGGCCTGTCGACCGACCGGGCCGACCAGCTCGCCGCGATCACCTCGGGGCTCGCGAGCCTGACGACGGGGGCCGCGAAGGTCCTCGACGCCGGCCGCATCCGCCAGTCCGTCATCGACATGGACGAGGGCGTGCTCCTGCTCATGGCCGTCGGCGACCGCGCCCAGCTCGCCGTGCTCGCCAACGCGGGCTGCGACCTCGGCCAGGTCGGCTACGAGACCGCCCTGCTGGTCAAGCGCGTCTTCGCCGCGCTCGAGCCCGACGCCCGCGGCAGCCTGTAGCGCTGTAGGAGATTGCTCACCCGCGGGCGCCGGTCCCATCCGGCGGCCCGCGGGCACCACTCCTTCTTAATAGCCGCGGGTACACGCGACCTGCGACAACCTCGATGACCGCAGTACCCGAACACGCTCCGCCACGCCGCTAGCGCAATCCCCCTCCGCGTCGGCGGCCCTTCCCGGGGCTATGCTGCGTTCGCTACCTGGAAATGAATGATGGAGGCCCACAGGTGACCACGGTTGAGCCGAAGCTTGAGCCAACGCCTATCGTCGCGCGCCCCTGGCCGGTACGCCGGGAGCCCAACGGTTCCTGGCTCGCCCGCACGCTCCGCACGACGGACGCGAAGCAGATCGGTCTGCTCTACTTCGTGACCTCCTTCGCGTTCTTCGCGATCGGCGGCATCCTCGCACTGCTGATCCGCGCGGAGCTGTTCCACCCGGGCCTCCAGATCGTGTCCTCCGAGCAGTTCAACCAGCTGTTCACGATGCACGGCACGATCATGCTGCTGATGTTCGCGACCCCGATCGTGTTCGCGTTCGGCAACTACCTGGTGCCCTTGCAGATCGGCGCGCCCGACGTCGCGTTCCCGCGCCTGAACGCCTTCGCGTACTGGCTGTACCTGCTCGGCTCGATCCTCGCGGTCGCGGGCTTCATCACGCCGGGCGGCGCGGCCTCCTTCGGGTGGTTCGCCTACCAACCGCTGTCGAACGCGGTCAACTCGCCGGGCATCGGCGCCGACATGTGGTTCGTCGGCCTCGCGATCTCCGGTATCGGCACCATCCTCGGCGCGGTCAACATGATCACCACGATCATCACGATGCGCGCCCCGGGCATGCTCATGTTCCGCATGCCGATCTTCACCTGGAACATCCTCATCACGGCCCTCCTGGTGATCCTGGTCTTCCCGATCCTGTTCGCCGCGCTCCTCGCCGTCATGGCCGACCGCCAGCTCGGCGCGCACGTCTTCGACACCGAGACCGGCGGCGCGATCCTGTGGCAGCACCTGTTCTGGTTCTTCGGCCACCCCGAGGTTTACATCGTGGCGCTGCCGTTCTTCGGCATCGTCTCCGAGATCTTCCCGGTGTTCAGCCGCAAGCCGATCTTCGGCTACAAGACCCTCGTCGCCGCGACGCTGTCGATCGCGGGCCTGTCGATGGCCGTGTGGGCCCACCACATGTACGCCACCGGCTCGGTCATGCTGCCGTTCTTCTCGCTGATGACGTTCCTGATCGCGGTCCCGACCGGTGTGAAGTTCTTCAACTGGATCGGCACCATGTGGAAGGGCCAGCTGACCTTCGAGACCCCGATGCTGTTCAGCATCGGCTTCCTGGTCACGTTCCTCCTCGGCGGCCTCTCGGGCGTCCTGCTCGCCAGCCCGCCGGTCGACTTCCACGTCTCGGACTCCTACTTCGTGGTGGCGCACTTCCACTACGTCCTGTTCGGCACCATCGTGTTCGCCGTCTACGCCGGCGTCTACTTCTGGTTCCCGAAGGTCTCGGGCCGCATGTACGACGAGCGGCTCGGCAAGGTCCACTTCTGGCTGACCTTCATCGGCTTCCACACCACGTTCCTGGTGCAGCACTGGCTCGGCGCCGAGGGCATGCCCCGCCGGTACGCCGACTACCTGGAGACCGACGGGTTCACGACCCTGAACATGATCTCGACGATCGGCGCGTTCATCCTGGGCCTGTCGACCCTGCCGTTCATCTGGAACCTGTTCAAGTCTTGGAAGGCCGGGCGCGTGGTCGAGACCAACGACCCGTGGGGCTACGGCGGCTCGCTCGAGTGGGCGACCAGCTGCCCGCCGCCGCTGCGCAACTTCGACCGCCTCCCGCGCATCCGCTCGGAGCGCCCCGTCTTCGACGAGAAGTGGGGCCACCTGGTCAAGGAAGTCAAGGGGCACTAAAGCACGCATGAGGAAACCCGGAGCCGTTCGGCTCCGGGTTTTTTCGTCTACCGGGCCTTCCACTGCTCCGGCCCCCTCACTAGGATCGGGAGTATGAGCCGGGCATTGATCGTGGTGGACGTCCAGAACGACTTCTGTGAGGGCGGGTCGCTCGCCGTCGCGGGCGGCGCTGCCGTCGCGTCGGCGGTCACCGAACTCATCGGCGCCGCGCCGGGCCGCTGGGACCACATCGTCGCCACCCGCGACTGGCACATCGACCCGGGTCTGCACTTCTCGGCCGAACCGGACTTCCGCGACTCGTGGCCCCCGCACTGCGTGGTCGGCACCGCGGGCGCGGGCTTCCACCCCGGCTTCGACCACACTGTCGCCGAAGCCGTGTTCGACAAGGGCGCGTACGAGGCCGCGTACTCGGGCTTCGAGGGCTCCGCCGGTGAGACGGGCCTGGCCGAGTGGCTGCGCGAACGCGGCGTGGACGCGGTCGACGTCGTCGGCATCGCCACCGACCACTGCGTCCGCGCCACCGCACTGGACGCCGCCGCCGAGGGCTTCGCGACCACCGTGCTCCTGGAGTACACGGCCGCTGTCGCCGAGGAGACGAAGGCCAAGGCCCTCAAGGAACTCGAAGCGGCGGGCGTGACCCTCGCCTAGAACGCGGTGAAGCCCCCGCGAGCGGTGCTCGCGGGGGCTTCACCATACGGGGCCTACTCGGTGAACTCGTAGAAGACCGTGTTGTCGGCGTCGGTGCGGTCGCGGGCGATCGCTCCCGAGCCGCTCGTGTCCGGCGCGACCTCGAACCGGAGGAGCGCGCCGTCGACCCACTCGCTGCTGGGGGCCACTGTCACCTGCACCTCGACGGTGCGGGTGTCGCCGGGCTCGAGCGGTTCGACCGTCTCGAGGCGGTACGCACCCCCCGCGAAGCAGTCCACGACCTCGAACTCGGCCTGGATCTCGGCCGGGTCGGCGCACACGGTCAGGAAGTACTCGCCCGAGGCGGCGTCGCCCTCGTTCTCGATCTCGGCCGTGACGGTCCAGACGCCTTCCTGCGCAGCGTCCTCGACCGCGTTCACGGTGACCGCGAGGTCGGGCAGCGAACCCTCGTCGAGGCGGTCGCTCACCGGCTCGAAGTCGCCGTCGAGCGTGATCTTCTCGACCCAGTAGCCGACGTCGTCGGGGCTCGTGCCGCAGCACGGGAACTGCTCGGCGACGCCGACCAGGACGCCGAAGCCGGAGGCGGCCGCGATGTCGTAAGGCGTGTCCCCGTTGGGCTTCGAGGCGATGAGCTGCGCGGCGGCGTACCAGCTGCCGTCGCCCTCGCTCTGGTCGAGGACCACCGCCTGGTGGGCGACGACCTCGCCGAGGCGGCAGCCCAGGAACAGGACCGGCAGCTCGCGTCCGCCTTCCGTCATCGGGACGTGGAGGACTTCCACGAGGCCGACCGTGCCGCCGTCCTTGTAGGCGCCGGTGCGGCCGTCTTCGAGGACCGCCCCGTCGACCTGGCAGGCCTCGTCGGCCGAGCTGCTGCCGGGCCAGAACGAGGGCAGATCGAGGGTGGTGCCGACCAGGTCGTCGAAACTGGGGAGGACCGGAGCGGCCTCCTCTTCCTCGGCCTCGGTCGTCGCCGCTTCCGCAGGCGTCGTCGGCGCCTCGGTGGGCGTCGCCTCGACGACCGCGGCGGTGGTCTTGTCGTCGGCGGCGGGCGCCTCCTGCTCTTCAGCGGTCGCGGCCTGCTGCAGCATCCAGGAGGTCGGGGCGGCCAGCGCGACCGCGGCGACGGCCGCGACGGTGACGCGGGTGACGCGGCGGCGGCGGACCTTGCGGCGGATCACTGCGGTGGCGGGCGGTTCGACCATGAGCTCGGCGGCCTCGCCGAACTCGTCGAAGGCCTGCGCGAAGCGGGTCTCTTCCTCGGGGGTGTTCATCGCTGCTCCTTCTCGTCCTGCACGCTGAGTCGTTGTGCCAGTGCGGCCTTGCCCCGGAAGAGCCAGGACCTGACGGTGGTTTCGGGGACGCCTTCCTGTTCGGCGATCTCGGTGACGGTGAGACCGGCCATGTAGCGGAGGATGACGGCCTTGCGGTGGTTGGGGGTGATCCCGGCGAGGGCCCGCATGAGGTCGACGCGGTCGCCGTCGGGCGCGGTCTCGTGGGTCTCCCGCTGCCGGTTGAGGAAGCGCTGCACGACGGTGCGGCGGCGCAGCTGGCTCGTGGCGAGGTTCCAGGCGACGCGGCGGACCCAGGCGGTGGGGTTCTGGTACTCGCGCACCTTCTTCCAGCGGTCGAGGGCCCGGCAGAAGGCCTCGGCGACGAGGTCCTCGGCTTCGGCCTTGTTGCCGGTGTAGGCGAGCAGCTGGCTGGTGAGGGCGCGGACGTTGGCGGCGTAGAAGTCGTCGAACTCCTGGTTCGCGCGCAGGGCGGGGCTCTGGTCCGCCGGCCCGCCCTCCACTGTGGGGGACGGCCTGTCTCGGGTAGGCATCATCGGGGCTCCTCAAGTCGGGTATCGCGGGGGTCCGCACTAGATACACGAGCGGTGAGCGCAAAGTAATGCACCGGATTTCGCGTTCGGTGAGAGTGGCCTCGCCCACTGTGGTCGGGGGACGCGGAGAAGGCCCCCGCGGGCGGCTGCTCGCGGGGGCCTTGCGGTGCTTGCGATCAGGGAGTGGACTCTTCCGAGGGGTCCTCCTCGGTCGGCTCCTCGCTGGGGGTGGGCTCTTCGGACTCGTGGGTGGGTTCCTCGCCCGCGTCGGTGGGCTCTTCGCCTACGTCGGTCGGCTCCTCTGAGGCGTCGGTGGGTTCTTCGCCGACTTCGGTAGACGACTCCTCCGTGGGCTCCTCGCTCTGGTCGGTGGGCTCCTCGGTCGGCTCCTCCGCGCAGGGTTCCTCGCCGACCTCGGTTGACGACTCCTCCGTGGGCTCCTCGCTCTCGGCGGAGGGCTCCCAGGTCGGGGTCACGTACCCTGACGGGTCCTCGCTCTCGTCGGTCGGCTCCTCGCCGGGACCGCCGCCCGCGTCCTCGGTGGGGTCTTCGGGTACGAGCGTCGCGGTCGGCTCGTACTCGGTCGGCTCCTCGACCGGGCAGGAGACCTCCTCGGTCGGGCCGCCGTCGGCCGGGCCGGGGCCCTGGTCGGCGGCGCCGGCCTGCTGGAGCGCCCAGCCGCCGGGGACGACGAGGACGGCGGCGGCGACTCCGGCCGCGGCGACGCGGACCCTTCGGTGGCGGCGCATCCGGGTGCGCAGCTGCCCGGTGGTGGGCGGGGAGGTCTCGGCGGCGGTCGCGGCCGCGTACTGGTCGAACATGGCGCCCAACGGGTCTCGGTAAGGGGTGTTCATCGGTTCTCCTCGAAGGTGTCGATGCGCAGGCGCTCGGCGAGCGCCGCTTTGCCGCGGGTCAGCCAGGAGCGGACGGTCGTCTCGGCGACGCCCTCCTGCTCGGCGATCTCGGCGGTGGTCATGCCGGCCATGTAGCGGAGGATGACGGCTTTGCGGTGGCGCTCGTTCAGCTCGGACAGGGCCCGTTCCAGGTCGAGCCGGTCGGGGCCGGGCCCGGCGGCCGTCGCGGGGCGCTGGCGGCGCAGGAACCGGCGCAGGACGGCGGCGCGGCGCAGCCGCGAGGTCGCCAGGTTCCAGGCGACCCGGCGCACCCACGTGGCGGGGTTGTCGTACGAGCTGATCGAGTTCCAGCGGGCGAGCGCCCGGCAGAAGGCCTCCGCGACCAGGTCCTCGGCCTCGTTCAGGTCGCCCACGTAGGCGCGGATCTGCGCGGTGATCTGGGCGACGTTGGCGGCGTAGAAGCCGTTGAAGTCCGCGTGCGCGGCGGACGAGGCATGGGACACAGTGGACTGTTGCACCATGGGGCTCGCAGTCATCCGGTTCCTCGATTCCAGGGATTGACGTGCAGTCGGTTTGATCGCACTCTCCACACGAAGGACCCCGCCGGAATGACGCAGCCGGTCTTGAAGTTTTTTCGGGAGTTTCCGGGCTACTTGCCGTAGCGGCGGTCGCGGATCGCGAAGGACCGCACCGCGCGCAGGAAGTCGACCCGGCGGAAGTCGGGCCAGTTCGAGTCGCAGAAGTAGAACTCGGAATAGGCCGACTGCCACAGGAGGAACCCGGAGATCCGCTGCTCGCCGCTCGTGCGGATCACGAGGTCCGGGTCGGGCTGGCCGGTCATGTACAGGTGGCGGGCGATCGCGTCGGCGTCGATGGACTCGGCGACCTGCTCCAGGCTGGCGCCGGTGGCGGCCTGCTCGAGGATGAAGGAGCGCACGGCGTCGGCGATCTCGCGCTGGCCGCCGTAGCAGACGGCGAGGTTGACCTGCATGCCGCGTTTATCGGCGGTGCGCTGCTGGGCGCTCTTGAGGGCGGCCTGGTGTTCTTCGGGGAGGAGGTCGAGGGCGCCGACCATGCGCAGCTGCCATGGCTGTGAGTCGTCGGCGAGTTCCCCGGCGAGCTCGTCGATGATGTCGAGGAGCGGGTCGAGCTGCTCCTTTGGGCGCGAGAGGTTCTCGGTGGAGAGGAGCCAGATCGTCACGTGCTCGACGCCGAGCTCGTCGCACCAGCCGAGGAACCGCTCGATGTGCTTGGCTCCGGCGCGGTGGCCGTCGTTGGGGTCGGTCAGGCCCATGTCGCGGGCCCAGCGACGGTTGCCGTCGACCATGACACCGATGTGCCTGGGCAGCGGCTGGCCGGTCAGCTCGCGCGCGAGCCGACGCTCGTAGATCCGGTAAAGCAGGTTCGAGATCGCCACAACCGGCAATTGTAGGCGCTGCGAAAATTTACGGCTCGCAAGCTTCGCCGTGGGAGGGAAATTACGGCTCGCACGCTTCGCCTGCGGAGGGTCACGACTCGCAGGGAAAAGCCCGCGCACCGGTGCCGGTGCGCGGGCCGCTTTGCCGCCCCCTACTGCAGGTCGAGGCGGTTCTTCAGGGCGTCGAGCTCGCTCCAGAGCACGGTCGGGAGCCGGTCGCCGAAGCGCGCGAACCAGCTTTCGACCAGCGGGATCTCGGCGGTCCACTCGTCGCGGTCGACGTCGAGCGCGGCCGCGAGGTCGGCCTCGGTGAGGTCGAGCCCGTCCACGTCGATGGCCTCCGGGGTCGGGCAGTACCCGATCGGGGTCTCGACGGCCGCGCCGCGCCCTTCGAGGCGTTCGACGACCCACTTGAGGACGCGGGAGTTCTCGCCGAACCCGGGCCACAGGAAGCGGCCGTCCTCGGAGCGGCGGAACCAGTTCACGTAGAACACGGCGGGCATGAGGTCCTCGCTGGCGGCGGACTTGCCCATCTCGATCCAGTGCCCGAAGTAGTCGGCGGCGTTGTAGCCGATGAACGGCAGCATCGCCATCGGGTCGCGCCGCACGACGCCGACCTGGCCGACGGCGGCGGCCGTGGTCTCCGAGGAGAGGGTCGCGCCCATGTACACGCCGTGGACCCAGTCGCGGGCCTGCGTGACGAGCGGGATCGTGGTGGCGCGGCGGCCGCCGAAGAGGATCGCGTCGATCGGGACGCCGCGCGGGTCGTCGTACTGCTCGGCGAGGACCGGGCACTGCTTGATCGGCGTGCAGAAGCGGCTGTTGGGGTGGCTGGAGGGCTCCTCGGAGTCCGGGGTCCAGTCCCGGCCCTTCCAGTCGATCGCGTGACCGGGCGCCTCGCCCATGCCCTCCCACCACACGTCGCCGTCGTCGGTGAGCGCGACGTTCGTGAAGAGCGTGTGGCCCTTCTCGATGGTGCGCATGGCGTTCGGGTTGGTCTTGTAGTCGGTGCCGGGCGCGACGCCGAAGAAGCCGTACTCGGGGTTGGAGGCCCACAGGCGGCCGTCCTCGCCGAAGCGGAGCCAGGCGATGTCGTCGCCGAGGGTCTCGACCTTCCAGCCGGGGATGGTCGGCTCGAGCATCGCGAGGTTGGTCTTGCCGCACGCGGAGGGGAACGCGCCGGTCACGTGGTAGACCTTCCCTTCCGGGGAGGTCAGGCGCAGGATGAGCATGTGCTCGGCGAGCCAGCCCTCGTCGCGGCCCATCGCGGAGCCGATGCGCAGGGCGTAGCACTTCTTGCCGAGCAGGGAGTTGCCGCCGTAGCCGGAGCCGTAGGACCAGATCTCGCGGTCCTCGGGGAAGTGCGAGATGTACTTGGTCTGGTTGCAGGGCCAGGGCACGTCGGTCTGGCCGGGCGCGAGCGGCGCGCCGACGGAGTGGAGGCACTTGACGAAGTCGCCGTCCTTGCCCATCGCCTCGAGCACCTCGGTGCCCATGCGGGTCATGATGTGCATCGAGACCGCCACGTACGCGGAGTCGGTGAGCTCCACGCCGAACATCGGCTTCTCGGCGTCGAGCGAGCCCATGCAGAACGGCACGACGTACATGGTGCGCCCGCGCATCGAGCCGCGGTAGAGGCCGGTCATGGTCTCGCGCATGTAGTCGGGCGCGGTCCAGTTGTTGGTGGGCCCGGCGTCCTCGGGGTCCTGGGAGCAGATGAAGGTGCGCTCCTCGACGCGGGCGACGTCGTTCGGGTCGGTGCGGGCGAGGAACGAGTCGGGCTTGGCCGGGACCGGTTCGAGGGTCCCGAACGCGACGAGCTCGGCGGTCAGGCGCTCCCATTCGGCGGGGCTGCCGTCGCACCACACGATCTGGTCGGGGTCGGTCAGCTCGGCCACCTCGCCGACCCAGGCGAGCAGCCGGTGGTGGCGGGTGGGCGGATCGGTGAGTCCGATCGAGGCTGTATTGGTTTCAACGACGCTGGCGGTGGAGACTTCGATGCTCACGGTGGCTCCTTCGGTGCTGTTCTCATGCACGGCGCGCGCTGTGCCTGCTTGTGGCGGGCCTGCGACAGGCCGTGCCTCAAGGCCGGAGCTCGGACGCTCCGGCCGGGACCGGTCATTCGGACGCTACGGGAATACCGGGGCACCCGCAGGCAGTCGTGCGCGATCGGTCCGGGCCTGAACAGGGGCTCCATTCATGAAACTTGATCTTGTGCGCATTCGAGCTCGAAATAAGCACAACTACCCGCACTTTCTGCGCGACCGCGCAGAACCGATCATCCCGGACTGAATTTGACCGATCCTCAAAACTAATGCGATCGGTTTCGATCATGGAACGAGCGCGTTAGCTCGCGGTCGCGATCGTGTTTCGCGCGCGGGTCGGAGCGTTTTGGCCCGAATCGCCGCATGATGCGCCGTCCTGGGTGAAGATGCAGGTCTGCATGCCCGCATCCGAGTGTCGAAGCGTTGGAGAGGTCCATGGCGCACCGGGAACCGGAACCGCAGTCGAGCCGCGCCAGGGGCGCGACGATCGGCTTCGTGATCGCGATCGTCATAGTCCTGGCGGTCGTCTTCGCTTACTTCATCCTCACCTGAGCACGCAAAAGAAGGCGGGAACGCGAACGCTCCCGCCCTTGAAACCTGTTGTCAGCCCTAGACCGAGGGCCCCCGGCGGCGCAGCTCGTCGACGCTCACCATCGCCTCGCGCAGCTCCTTGAGCCAGTCCTCCGCGTGCTGCTCGACCAGGCGCACGCACCACGCGAGCGCGTCCGAGCGCGAAGCGGCCACGCCCGAGCCCACGAGCGTGTCGAGCACGAGCCGCTCGGGCTGGCGCAGACGCGTCGTCACCGGCAGCGACTGGTGCGTGAACACCATCGTCGTCGAACCGCACCGCGCGCCCCACGAGGCCTGCCGGTGGTACCGGTACTGCAGCTGCTGCGCGATCTGCACGCGCATGTCCCGCGTCGCCTCCCGGAAGCGCGAGATCCGGCCCTCCTCGGTCGCGGCCCGGTCGGACTCGGTCGCGTCGGCGGGGTGGTCCGGTGTCGGGAGCGGGCAGATGATGATCATCTCGTCGCGGTCCACGGTCACATCGGGCATGCCGGCGATCCAGCCGTCCGGGACGATCCCGTAGATCCAGGCGGGGGCGTCGTCAGTGGACGGCAGGGGGCCGTAATGCCACGAGCCGGTGTCGTCGATGGCGGCCATTGACGGGACTCCTCACGTTTCGTTGACGCATCAGGTGTACCCCATGGCGTCAACAGCCCCGTTAAAGCCCCCTCATGAACAGCCCCGCCAGCGCGCACACGGCGACGATCGCCGCGCCCACGCACACCAGCGTCTGGCCCGGGCGCGGACGCACCCGGTACTGCCAGGACAGCCACGCGCCCAACACGATCGGGCCCGTCCCGATGCCCGCGAACAGGGTCAGCGCGGCCAGGGCCTCAGCGAACCGCAGGCCGCCGCCGAGGAGCCCGAGGGCCGCCCAGACCGCGAGCGCGCCGAGCGCGAGCCCGATCGCGGCCGCCGTGATCTCGGTGTGCCTGGGCGCCTCGATCGGGAGTTCACCCTGCCGGGCGAGCGAGAGCAGCCGCTCGGAGCGCTCGAGCCGGTCCCGCACGCGCTCGGGATCGGGGTCCGGGTCGGGCTCGCCCGCCGACGGCGTGGGGCCGGTGCGGCGGTGGCCCACGAAGTCGCCGAGGGAGCGCCACAGGACCGCGACGGTCTTGTCGGTCTCGGCCACGAGCGTCGCGGCGTTCACCGAGGCGGTGTTGGCTTCCTCGCGGGCGGTGCGGGCGGCTTCGACGGCGGCGGCGAGCCGGTCGGCCTCGCTGCGGTAGGCGGCGACGGCGGCGCCGATCTCGGCGTCGGCGTCGGCGCGTTCCTTCAGGTAGGCGGCGACGGCGTTCGTGTAGTCGGTGTCGATCGGCATGGCGCTCCTTTACGGCAGGTCGAGGACGGCCTCGGGCCGCGGGAGCTGGGCGGTCGTCGAATAGGGGATCACGACCTGCGGGGTCCGGTGCCTCGCGCGGTCGAAGTAGAGGCCGCGCCGCTCGCGCGGGTACCAGGCCGGGCCGCCGCTGGCGGGCGAGAGCGGGGCGAGCTCGGGGCCCTGCACGTCGAGGGCGAGCCAGGCGTCGACGGCGTCGAACCGGGCCGAGAAGCCGCCGAGGTCTTCGCGCAGGCGCGGCACGGACCGCCACCAGCCGAGGGTGTGGAGGTGGCGTTCGGGGCCGTCGATGAGCATGGCGCGCAAGGCGGCCGACCCGGCGGCGTCGAGGCGGGCGGACCCGGCGTCGACGGCGTAGACCAGGTTGAGGCGCAGGGTGCCGTCGCAGCGGCGGTCCCAGTCCTTGCAGACCTCGTCGAGGCTGTCGTGCCAGTCGACTTCGGCGCCTTCGGTTTCGAGCGCGGACGCGAGGGCGAGCGCGGAGGAGGCGGCGTCGGGTTCGAGGCAGCAGATGTCGACGCCGATGCGCTGGCCCTGCTTGTGTGTGCCGAGCGCTGCGGTGAGGGCGGCAGCCGCGAGGATGTCGGCGGCTTCGGCGCTCCGGGTGCCGAGGATGGCGAGGTTGCGGCCGGGCGCGCGGTGGAGGGCGAGTTCGGCGCCGCGGGAGGCGACGTCGATGGTCTGGCCGAGGAGCGCGGTCTCGGGCGGCGGTGCGACGTTGTGGAGGTCGGGGACGTGGTCGCCGTCGAAGAGCGCGGGCGGTTCGTTGCCGCCGGGGCGGGCTTCCCAGAGGCGCTTCTGGAGCGGTTCCCAGGCGTCGGCGTGCCCGGCGTTGGGGACGGCGACGGTCTTGTTGGCGTTCGTGTGCCCGGATTCGTCGTTGACGACGGCGTGGAAGCGGGCGACGGTGTCGGCGGCGTGGTTGTTCTCGGCGAGGACCCTGCGGGCCTTGGGGAGTGCGACGCGCAGCGTGAACTGGGCGACGAGGCTGGGGCGGCCCCACAGGGCCTCGATCCCGGCGATGTCCTGGGAGGCGAGCACGAGGTGGATGCCCTGGCTGCGGCCGCGCCGGGCGAGGTCTTCGAGGAGCTGGACGGCTTCGTCGGTGACGGCGTCGCGGGCTTCGAGGAGGACCTGGAACTCGTCGACGATCGCGACGATGCGGGGCCAGTGGCCTGCGGGGTCGGCGGCGCGGAGCTCTTCGAGCTTGGTGGCCTCGTGGGCTTTGGCGGCTTCGGCGCGGCGGCGCAGCTCTTCTTTGAGATGGCGAAGCAGCGCGAGGCCGAACTCGCGGTCGTCATTGATGTTGACGCCGACGAGGCGCACGTGGGGAAGCCAGGTGGGGTCTCGGCGGCCGGAGGCGAAGCGCGCGAAGGAGACGCCCTCTTTGAAGTCGAGGAGGTACAGCTCCAGTTCGCTGGGACTGTAGTTCGAAGCGAGCCCGGCGATCCACGCGTAGAGCAGATTCGTCTTGCCCGAACCTGAAGGGCCGCCGACGAGCGCGTGGGGCGGGTTGTCGCCGAGGGCGAGGCGGGCGACGTCGCCCGCGGCGGTCTCGCCGATGGCGGCGTAGAGGCCGGTGGCGGAGGAGGCGGCCCAGAGGCGCTGCGGGAGGAGGTCGACGAGGCGGGCGGGTTCCCTTCCGGCGCTGTGCTTCTCGGCGATGGCCTTGGCGGCGTTGGTGATGGCGCTCAGGGGCGGCGGGCCGTCGAGTTTGAGGGCGGCGCCGGGCAGGCCGGTGTAGGCGGTCGCGGTGAGGCGGGGCAGGTCGGCGGGTCCGGCGGTGTCGTCGCCGACGACGAGGAGGTGGACCCCGGCGGCGACGCCCGTGCGGCGCAAACGCGCGAGTTGTGCTTGATCGTGCGCGGGCCAGGCGGCGAGGTCGGCGTTGAGGAGTACGAGCACGCGCCACGGCTCGGGCCGCCGCCCGGTGGCGGCGGCGAGGTCGGCGAGCGAGGCATGTTCGCCCGCAAGGACTTCGGCGTTGACGCGCCGCACGGTCTCGACGAGCGAATCGAGCGTCTCGCGCAGCCCCGAGGGCCCGACGAACGAGAGCAGCCCGGCCTTCCCGAGCGCGGCGAAAGCGGAGAGCGACCCGCCGAGACGCTCGGGGTCGTACACGTGGAGCCGCACGAGCCCGGCGGGCACGGCCCCCACGGCCCGCAGCAAGAGACCGGGAAGCGCCTGCGCCGCATCGGAATCGATCCGCAGATGCGAACGGTCGAGCAACGGCACGAGCGCGGGAAGGTCCGCGAGGTCGCCGATGCGGAGCATCGGGGCCGCGCCGCGGTCGAGGCCCGATTCGACCTGCCACCCTTTCCATTTCGCCCCGGCTGCCGCCGGGGCCGCCCGGCGGGCCGCGTCCAATGCGGCCTCCTGGCCGTCCTGCACCGCAGCGGCTTTCCGCGCCTGAAGGGTCGCGAGCATCTTCTCGTGGATGCTCTTCAGCTGCGTCTGCTTGCGGCTCGCGTCGGTGATCGCCTGCTCGGCCCTGCCCCGCTCGACCTCCGCCTCGGTCGCCGTCCGCTCGGCGAGGAACCGGGCCTCGCCGCGCGCGCGCCCGAGCTCGTCGCCCATGGCCGTCACCAGTCGTCGCCGCCAGCTGCTCATGGTCAGGCCTTCCGCTCGCTCTTGCTCAACCGGTGCAGGGCCGCGACCAGTGCCGGGCCCATCAGTGCGGTCCGCGCCGCGTCGCCTTCGTCATCAGTCCCCTTGCGCCCCAGCGTGCAGGCCGAGGCGAGCGCGGCGCCGATGTGGTCGGGCTCGGCCTTGGGGACGAGCGACCGCACCTTGTCGGCGCACTTGTCGCGCAGGCCCGCCACGTCGCGCGCGGTCGGGGTCCGTCCCAAGTGCTCGGCGGCGAGGGTGCGCACGAGCGGCCAGGCCAGGCCCGGGAGCTTCACGCCGGTCTGCGGTCCGGCGTCGCGCAGGCGCTTGCAGTAGGCCTCGGCGTTGCCGTCGCCCGCGGCTTTCAATAGCTCGTTGAACAGCCGCGTGGGCGGGACCTGCTGCGGGTCGGCCGCGCCGGTGCGGTCGCACAGCTCGTTGACGCGGTCGGTCCACCACTGGCGCGGGTCGACCGGCGGCGGCTTGACGGCCTTCCCTTTCGGCGCGGCGGCGACCGGGGCCGCACCGGCTCCCGCGCCGATGCCGTCGAGGTAGTCGTCGATCGCGGTGGCGGCCTCGGCGAGGCGGACGCGCGCGGCGTCGAGCCTCTCGCGGGCGGCGCCGAGCTTGTGGAGCCCGATCTCGCCGGTCGACTCGCGCGAGGCCTCCTTCAGTTCCGCCTGTGCGGCTTCGAGGCACTGGTCGGCGGTGGCGAGGTCCGGCAGCGGGAGGTCGGCGGCCAGGGCCTTGAGGCGCCCGGCGAGGGCGGCGACGTCCAAAGGGGCTCCGTTCTGCAAGGGCTAGAGGGTCGCGGCGTAGGCCTCCGCCTGCTCGGCGGCGGCGAACGTGGCGGCGAGGGACTGTTCGAGTTCGGCGGCCGCCTGGGCGAGCGCGGCCTGCGCGGTGGCGACCGAGTCGTGGCCCGACCCCGCGGTGACGGCGGTGAGGCTCCCTTGGGCGGCTTCGATGTTCTGGCTGGCGGAGGAAATGGCGGCCTGGCCGTCGCGCACCTGCTGGAGCGCGGCGGCGATGGCGGACTTGAGTTCGGCGACGCTCACGGTGGACACAGGCTCATTCTCACCGAGAAAACGTCCACTTTCAGTGATCGGGCGATAACCCGGCGTGTCTGCTTTGTCGGATTTCCGACTGCCCAGTGACACCCAGTGTTGCTTTCGATGCATTTAACGGTGGCGGAGTGACGTACCTCCCAACTACAGTGTGAGTACCAACGGGGCCCGCCCCTACACATCGACACCCGGGAGGCGACCGTGCCAGTGCAACGCACTTACGTCCTCGACACCTCGGTTCTGCTATCAGACCCTGGTGCGTTCTCACGGTTCGACGAACACCACGTGGTCATTCCGCTCGTCGTAGTAAGCGAACTGGAGGCCAAACGCCACCACCCCGAACTGGGCTGGTTCGCCCGGGAGTGCCTCAGGCGCCTCGACGAACTCCGCATCAGGCACGGGCGCCTCGACCAGCCGATCCCCGTCGGGGACCACGGCGGTTCCATCCGGGTCGAGCTCAACCACGTCGACACCTCCGGCCTGCCGGCCGGGTTCGCCGTGGACACCAACGACTCGCGCATCATCGCCGTCACCCGGGCACTGGGGCTCGAAGGCGCCGACGCCGTGCTGGTCACCAAAGACATGCCGCTGCGGGTCAAGGCCTCCGCGGTCGGCATCCCCACCGAGGAGTACCGCCACGGGCAGGCCGTGGACCCCACCTGGTCGGGCATGGCCGAGCTCGCCGTCGCCGACGACGTGATCGACCGGCTCTTCGACGGCGGCGACGTGGACCTGCCGCACGACGTGGAGCTGCCCTGCCACACGGGCCTCGTCCTCAACGGCAACAGCTCGAAGGCGCTGGGCCGGGTCACTGTGGACAAGAAGATCCGCCTGATCCGGGGCCGGGACGCGTTCGGCGTCCACGGCCGCTCCGCCGAGCAGCGGGTCGCGCTCGACCTGCTGCTCGACCCGGACATCGGGATCGTCTCGCTCGGCGGCAAGGCCGGCACCGGCAAGTCCGCGATGGCGCTGTGCGCCGGGCTGGAGCAGGTGCTCGAACGCGAGCTGTTCAAGAAGGTCATCGTGTTCCGCCCGCTCTACGCGGTCGGCGGCCAGCAGCTCGGGTACCTGCCCGGCTCCGAGGGCGAGAAGATGAGCCCGTGGGGCCAGGCCGTGTTCGACACGCTCGGGGCCGTCACCAACGACGTGGTGATCTCGGAGGTGCTGGAGCGCGGGATGCTCGAGGTCCTGCCGCTCACGCACATCCGCGGCCGCTCCCTGCACGACGCGTTCGTCATCGTCGACGAGGCGCAGTCGCTCGAACGCGGCGTGCTGCTCACGGTGCTCTCGCGCATCGGCCAGGGCTCCAAAGTGGTGCTCACCCACGACGTCGCGCAGCGCGACAACCTGCGGGTGGGCCGCCACGACGGGGTCGCGTCGGTGATCGACGTGCTCAAGGGCCACCCACTCTTCGCTCACGTCACGCTTACGCGCAGTGAGCGTTCAGAGATCGCGGAGATGGTCACCAACCTGCTCGAAGGCTAGGAATACAGCTCTGGCATGCTGTGTCCCGGGCGTCTGTGGACAGTCGCCCGGGACACAGGAGTAGAGCGAATGATCCCACTGCTGACCCGCTACGGGGCGAAGATCGCCGCCGTGCTCGTCCTCGCACTCGGGGCCGTGGTAGCCGTGAGCGCCGCCAGCGACGAACTCTGGAAGCGCGACTCCGAGCACCCCAGCCAGGCCGCCGCCGAGCAGCAGGCCGAAGCTGAGGAAGCGTACGACGAGGTCCGCTACCAGCACGTCAACTACATCGCCGAGACCGCCGGGGCCGACGTCAACGTCAAGGCCGAGGGCGTCTTCCAGTACGCCGAGGACAAGGCGAACAGCCTCAACGAGGCCCAGAAGGACGCCGACGAGGCCGAGCAGGCGGCCGCGGACGCCGCCGAGGAGGCCGCGAACGCGGGCCGGACCGATGTGGATATTCCGGGCAGCTGCAGCGACTACTCGGGCAACAAGGCCACCGGCTGCGCGCTCGCGCAGGAGCACGGCTTCGGGCTCGACGAGATCGGCTGCCTCGTGGCCC
The DNA here is from genome assembly GCF_055586545.1 of Glycomyces sp. NPDC050141. Lineage (NCBI taxonomy): Bacteria > Bacillati > Actinomycetota > Actinomycetes > Glycomycetales > Glycomycetaceae > Glycomyces > Glycomyces sp. NPDC050141. Next base: position 51,206 of record NZ_JBVJHZ010000021.1, read on the forward strand.
TCTGGGACCGCGAGTCGGGCTGGAACGAACTGGCCGCCAACGGCATCGGCGCCTACGGCATCCCGCAGGCCCTCCCCGGTTCGAAGATGGAGAGCGAGGGCTCCGACTGGGAGACCAACCCGGTCACCCAGATCGAGTGGGGCCTGGGCTACATCGAGGGCCGCTACGGCACGCCCTGCGAAGCCTGGAACCACTCCGAAGACGTCGGCTGGTACTAGACCTCACGACCGCCGCCCGGCCCCCCGGGCGGCGGTCTTCTTCCTTTGGAGCCACCCCATGATCCCGAAGCTGACCCGCTACGGGGCCCGGATCGCCGCCCTCGTGGTGCTCGCGGTCGCCGCCCTCGTCGCCGTCTCCGCCATCACCGACGACCCCGCGAAGATCGACGCCGACCACCCCGGACAGGCCGCCGCCGAGCAGCAGGCCGAGGCCGAGGCGGCGTATGAGGAGGCCCGCGGGCACCACCGCGACTACATCGCCGCGACCGCCGGGGCCGACGTCAACGTCAAAGCCGCCGCGGTCTACGAGTACGCGGAGGACAAGGCGAACGGCCTCAACGACGCCCAGGAGGACGCCGACGAGGCCGCCGCGATGAACACGAACCCTACGTCAGTCGACATCCCGTCCAGCTGCGACGAGTTCAGCGGGAACAAGGCGACCGGCTGCGCGCTCACCCTCGAGGCCGGGTACGACCTGGAGCAGTTCGCGTGCCTGGAACTGCTGTGGGACAAGGAGTCCGGCTGGAACGAACTGGCCGAGAACTCGATCGGCGCCTACGGCATCCCGCAGTCCTACCCCGGGAGCAAGATGGCGTCCTTCGGCGACGACTGGCGCACCAACGCCGTCACGCAGATCCTCTGGGGCCTGGACTACATCGAGCGGCGCTACGATGCCCCCTGCGGCGCCTGGGCCGAATCCGAGGCCCAGGGCTCCTACTGAGCCCTTGAGCCAGGCGCCCACGAACACCAGCGCCACCAGCTCCATGCCCACGGTCGTGCGCTGCAGCAGGCCCGCGGCGAACGCGCCGGGCTCGCGCGGCACGCCGAACCACTCGGCGACGTACGGGGCCGAGCAGGCGACGAGGGCGACGACCGCGATCCAGCTGGACGCGAGGACCGCCTTCCGGGTCTTCGCGGAGCAGTCGGAGTGCTTTTTCGCCCAGCGGGCGAAGGCGAGGCCCATGACGGCCATGGTGCTGAACGCGCAGAACGCGGCGTAGCGGTGGATCGCGGAGATCAGCGAGACCTCGGGGAGGCCGGGCGGGTCGGTCGGGAAGACCGCGACGAGCGCGAGAAATGAGGCCCAGACCAGGAGCATCGGGCTGAGCCAGCGGGGGGCCTCGACGCGGCGGGCGACGGCGGCGAACGCGGCCGCGCCGAGGCCGAAGAGCACGAGCGCGACGGGCAGGAGCCAGCCGAGCGGGGTGTAGAGGTGGAGGCTGATGACGACCTCGACGGGGTTGAGGCCGGAGGTCGCGTGGAGGACGACCATCGCGGCGAACCCGGCGCCGAGCGCGGTGAAACCGGCCGTCGTCAGTCCCTTGAGGGTGGTCGCAGTGTCGGCACTGTCGCCAAGGGGCGCATGAATGATCATGCATTAAGGCTCGCGAAATCGGGGCTTGAAATCAGTGACGAAGGCACCCGAATCCCTCCCCCCGCCAGCACCCGGCCGGTGGTACCGCAGGCCCTACCTTCACGGTCGCGCTCGCTTCACTGCCGGGTGTGCGAGGCTTGAGGGGTGAACGAGTTGGCGGGAGCCCTGTCCCCGTATCTGCGTCAGCACGCCGCGAACCCGGTGGCGTGGCGCCAGTGGAGCGCGGCGGCGCTCGCGGAGGCCGCCGAGCGCGACGTCCCGGTCCTCATCTCGATCGGGTACTCCACGTGCCACTGGTGCCATGTGATGGCGCACGAGTCGTTCGAGGACAAGACGGTGGCGGACGCGGTCAACTCGCGGTTCGTGGCCGTGAAGGTGGACCGGGAGGAGCGCCCGGACCTCGACGCGGTGTACATGCAGGCGACGATGGCGATCACGGGCCAGGGCGGGTGGCCGATGACGGTGTTCGCGTTCCCTGACGGGACGCCGTTCTTCGCGGGCACGTACTTCCCGAAATCGCATTTCCTGCGGCTGCTCGATGCGGTGCACACGGCGTGGACCCAGCAGCGTGAGGAGCTGACGAGCCAGGGCGCGGCGATCGTCGAGGCGAGCGCGCGCTCGGGCCCGGCGTTCGCGGACGTGACGGTGGCGTGCCCGCTGGACGGGCCGTGCCCGCCCGCGCCGCCGATCCGCACGGAGCTGCTGGACCAGGCGGCCGCGGCGACGCTCGCGTCGGCCGACACCGTGAACGGCGGGTTCGGGGCCGCGCCGAAGTTCCCGAGCGTGCCGGCGCTGCGGTTCCTGTGCGACGCGTACGTGCGCACCGGCGATGAGCGGCTGCTGGGGCATGTGAGGCTGACGGCCGAGCGGATGGCGCGCGGCGGGATCTACGACCAGCTCGAAGGCGGTTTCGCGCGGTACAGCGTCGACGCGGGGTGGACGGTGCCGCACTTCGAGAAGATGCTGTACGACAACGCCGAGCTCTTGTGGCTGTACGCGCGGCTCTATGGCGAGGGCGAGCTGTTCGCGCGGGTCGCCGACGAGACCGCGGTGTTCCTGCTGGACCGGTTCTCGACCGCCGAGGGCGGGTTCGCGGCGGCGTTCGACGCGGACACCGACGGCGTCGAGGGCCTGACGTACGTGTGGACCATGGAGGAACTCGAAGCGGTGCTCGGCGACGACGCCGCGTGGGCCGCCGAGGTCTTCGGGATCGACCCCTCGAACCCGAACTTCGAGCACGGCGCGAACGTCCTCGAACTGCCGCACGACCCGAGCGACAGTGCCCAGTTCAAGGACAGCGCCCGGTTCGAGGCGGTGCGGCACCGGCTGCTCGCGGCCCGGCGGCTGCGCACCCAGCCCGGCCGGGACGACAAGGTCGTCGCGGCCTGGAACGGCCTCGCGATCGCGGCGCTCGCCGAGTACGCCTCGCGCACCGGCCACCGCGACTCGCTCCTCGCGGCCGGGAAGGCCGCTGAGCTGCTGCTGCGCGTGCACATCGGCGCTGACGGGCGCCTGGCGCGGGCCTCGCTCGACGGGACGGCGTCGGAGGCTCCGGGCATCCTGGAGGACTACGCGGCGGTCGCGCTCGGGTTCCTGCGGCTCGGCGGCGAGTGGACGCAGCGCGCGCAGGGGCTCATCGAGCAGATCCGCGAGCACTTCACGGACTTCGAGGGCGGGTTCTACGACACGGCCGCCGACGCGGAGGCCCTGGTGACGCGCCCGGCGGACGTGCACGACGGCCCGACCGCGTCGGGGTGGGCGCTGGCGGCGGCCGCGATGCTGGAGGCGTTCCAGGTCACGGGCGACGAGACGTACAAGGACGACGCGTGGCGGGCGGTGGCCCGCGCCGAACCGGTGATGGCCGCGAACCCGCGGTTCACGGCGGGGCTGCACGCGGCGGCGGAGGCGCTGGTCCGGGCGCAGCGCTGAACCGCTAGTCGGCGTGCAAGAACTTGCAGGCCAAGCGGGTTGTGAATCACACTGCGCTTCGTCGTATATCTGCTTGCCGCCCGGCAAGGGCCGTGCCTACGTTTGTGAGTTGTGAAGCCCAACCCTCTGCGTCCCCCCGCCTTGTCCCCCGCGGACATCCCGGCCGACCCGTGGAAGTACCTCTGGTACGTCGCCCGCGCCCAGACCGGCCTGGTCGCGCTCGGGTTCGTGCTGCTCAGCGTCTCCGGCGCGGCCTGGATCCTGCTGCCGTGGACGATCGCGAAGATCATCGACGAGGTGCTGCTGGCGGGCTCGGCCGAGCCGCTCGCGCAGTGGTCGGTCGTGCTCGTCGTCGTCGCGATCGCGTCCTCGTGGGTGTTCGTGGCCGGGTACCGGTCGCTGTTCATGGCCGAGTCGCACGCGCGCGTGCGCACGGTCCGCAACCTCACCGACCACCTGAACCGGGCCGGGACGGGCGTGCGCGGCGCGATCTCCCCCGGCGAGATGGTGAACCTCTCCACTGAGGACGCCCACAAGACCGGTTCGTTCATCTTCCAGCTCGGCTTCGGCTGGATGGGCCTGGTCATGACGGCCGTCGGCGCGGTCCTGCTGTGGCGGGCCAGCCCGCTGCTGGGTCTGACCACGCTCGTCGGCGTGCTCCTCATCGGGTTCGTGGTCGGGCCGGTCCTCGGCCGCCTGCAGCACCACCAGATCGCGTACCGGTCCTCGGTCGCCACCCTCACGGGCCAGGCGAGCGACGTCGTGGGCGGCCTGCGCGTGCTGCGCGGCGTCGGCGGCGAGGCCCAGTTCTCGCAGCGGTACCGGGCGGCGTCAAGCGAGCTGCGCGAGGCCGGGTACGGCGTCGCGACCGCCGACTCGTGGGTGCAGGGCCTCCGGGCGAGCCTGCCGCTCGCGCTCATCGCGGCCGTCACGTGGGTCGGCGCGCGCCTGGCGCTGAACGGGACCATCAGCATCGGCGAGCTCTCGGCCGCGTTCGGCATGACCGCGCTCGTCGCCCAGCACTCCGGTGCGATGATCGGCATGGCGCAGGCCGTGATCGCCGCGCAGGTCGCCTCCCGGCGGCTCACCGCGTTCTTCAACACCGAGAGCGACATCGCCGACGAGGGCACCGCCACCGGCGCCTCGGGCGCGCTGCGCGACCCCGAGTCGGGCCTCGCGATCGAACCGGGCCGCCTCACCGTCGTCGTCAGCGCCGAGGCGAAGCCCGCCGAGGCCGCGATGGAGCGCCTGGCCCGCTACCGCGAGTCCGGAGCCGAATGGGGCACCGCGAACCTCGCCGACCTCGCGCTCGACGAGGTGCGCGAGCGCGTGCTGCTCCTGCGCGACGACTACCTGTTCGCCCAGACCCTCGGCGAGACCCTGCGGGTCCCAGAGGAACGCGCGCTCATCGCGATCAGCGCGGCGGGCGCGGGCGACGTGCACTCCAGCCTCGGCTCGACCATGGACGGCGAGGTCCATAACGGCGGCAGGAACCTCTCGGGCGGCCAGCGCCAGCGCCTGCGCCTCGCGCGGGCCCTCGCGGCCGACGCGGAGGTCCTGCTCGCGGTCGAGCCGACGTCCGCAGTTGACGCGCACACCGAGTCGCTGATCGCCGAGCGGGTCGCCGCGGCCCGCACCGGGCGGACCACGGCGGTCGTGACGGCGTCGCCGCTGTGGCTCGCGCGCGCCGACCAGGTGGCCTGGCTCGTGGACGGCAAGGTCCGCGCCACCGGCAGCCACGCCGAGCTCTCGCTGCGAGACGAGTACCGGTCCCTCACCTCTAGGCAGGAGTCCTGATGAGCGCCAAAGCAACTGCCGGCCGCCTGCCGGTGGCGGACCGGGCCGCGATGGTCGGGGCGATCAAGCGGCTGGTCCTCGCGGACAAGCGCGCGTTCGCCGGGGTCGTCGCCCTGTACGTGCTCGCGGCCGGTGCGGGCGCGGCCCTGCCGGTGATGCTCGGCGCGGTCATCGACGGCATCGGGACGGGCTGGACGGCGTCCCGGGTCGACCTGGTGTGCGGCGTGATCGCGGCGTGCGTGGTCCTGCAGCTGGTGCTCATGCGCACCGGCCGCCGCCTGGGCTACCGGCTCGGCGAGCGCGCGGCCGCGCGCCTGCGGGAGTCGTTCATCGACCGGGTGCTGCGGCTGCCGCTGGGCACGGTGGAGCGCGCCGGGACCGGCGACCTCGCGACCCGCACGTCCGGGGACGTGGGCGCGGTGGCGGAGCTGCTGCGCAAGACCGCCCCTGAGGTGGCGGTCGCGATGATCGAGGGCACCGTGATCATCGTGGCGGCGTTCGTCGTGAACCCGCTGCTGGGCCTGTTGTTCGTGGTCGGCATGCCGATGCTGTTCATCGCCGGGCGCCGGTACCTGCGCAAGGCGAGCCCGGTGTTCCTGTCTGAACGTGCGGCCATGAGCGAGATCGCCGAGACCGCGACGGCCTCGGCCGCCGGGGCGCAGACGGTGGCGGCGTACCGGATGCAGGAGGAGCGCGGCGAGGCCGGGTACGCGCGCGCCGCGACGCACATGGAGCGGCTCAAGGGGATCGTGCGGCTCCAGACCTGGTTCTTCCCCGCGACCGACCTGACGTTCCTGACCCCGGCCGTGGTCGTCACGATCGTGGGCGCGTTCTGGTACCTCAACGACTGGGTGACGGTGGGCGAGGTGGTCGCGGTGGCGATGCTGACGCTGCGCCTGGACGGCCCGGTGTTCCGGTCCATGATGTCGCTCAGCGAGTTCCAGATGGGCGGGGCCGCGATGGCCCGCGTCGAGGGCGTGCACCTCATGCCCGACGAGGTCCGCGAGGCCGAGCCCGACGGCGCCGAAGTGCGCCTCGACGACGTGACGTTCGGGTACGGCGACGGCCCTGATGTGCTGCACGGATTGCGCCTGCACCCCAAGCGCGGCGAACGCCTCGTCGTGGTCGGGCCCTCGGGCGCCGGGAAGTCGACGATCGCGCGGCTCGTGGCCGGGATCGACCGGCCGCGCACCGGAGCGGTGACCCTCGGCGGCGCGCCCGTCGCCGATATCCCGCTGGAAGTGCTGCGCCGCAAGGTGATCCTGGTGACCCAGGAGCACTACATCTTCACGGCCAGCCTGCGCGAGAACCTGAACCTCGCCGCACCGGAAGCCGGTGACGAGGCGCTGCTCGCGGCGCTGGAGACGGTGGACGCCCGCTGGGCGGCCGACCTCCCGGAGGGCCTGGACACGATGCTCGGCGACGAGCACCACCAGCTGAACCTCGCTGAGGCGCAGCAGCTCGCGCTGGCGCGCGTGATCCTGGCCGACCCGGACGTGGTGATCCTGGACGAGGCGACGGCGGGCATCGACCCGGGCAGCGCGGGGAACGTGGAGGCGTCGCTCGCGGCGGCCCTCAACGGCCGCACGGTGATCGCGATCGCGCACCAGCTGCAGGCGGCCGAGTCGGCCGACCGGATCGCGGTGGTCCAGGAGGGCCGCATCGCCGAGGAGGGCAGCCACGCCGAGCTGCTCGAAGCGGGCGGCGCGTACGCGAGCCTGTGGTGGGCATGGAAAGGCGTGGCGGTTTGAGCAGCGGCCCGGGGCGAACGCCCCGGGCTGTTCCACGTATGGCGGACATGCGTGGAAGCGCAGTGCAAAATACCAGAAATTCGCATTTCGGATACTAGGGTGATCTCCCGTACCTGCGGCGGCCTCCGAGCCGCCGCGCATCTCGGACGGGAGCCTCCATGCCGCGCAACGCCGCCACCCCCCAGGAATACAAGCACCGCCTCGCGGGCTACACGTACTGGTCGCGGCGCACCTACTCCGACTCGCCCCGGTTCGCCCCCGTCGTACTCATAGGCGGTGCGCTGCACCGGAAAGAGGACTGGGGCCGGGTCGAGCAGGGCATGCTCGACCACGCCGACGTCATCTGCCCGGACCTGCCCGGCTGGGGCCGCGCCGACCTCCTGCCGCCCTACCTCGGGCCGGACATCCCCGCCGAGGCGCTGGTGCGGCTCCTCGACGACCTGGGCATCGAACGGGTGAACCTGTTCGCGGGCTCGTACGGCTCCTGCGTGGGCTACCGGCTGGCGCAGACCCACCCCGAACGGATCAGCCGCATGGTCCTCGCCGGGACCATGGGCGGCATCCCACCGGAGTCGCGCCCGATGATGCGGGCGTCCGTCGCCCTGGCGGAACGGGGCCCACGCGAGCGCTTCGGCCCCACCGCAGTCGAGGCCCTGATGAGCCCGCACCCGGACATCGCCTCGAAGGCCGTGGTCCGCCGCGTCCTCTCGATGCGGTTCGGCGCGGCCGACGACGCGGACCTCGCGAAGTTCATCGCCAACACGAACCGCCTGCTCTCGCGCGACCTCATCGACCCGTCGGTCCCGCCCGCCGTGCCGACCCTCTTCACCACCGGCGAGCACGACACCTTCACCACCCCGGAGCTGTGCCGCGACCTGGCGTTCACCTGCCCCGAGAGCTGGTACGTCGAGCTCGCCCGCGCCGACCACCTCATCCACCTGGAGCGCCCCAAGGAGCTCGTGGACCTCATGACCCGCTTCTTCGCCTGCGAGCCTCTGGCCGACCTGCCGTACGCCACCTGCGTCGAAGACCTCCGCCGCGTCCCGGCCGCCGTCTGACCGACACGCCCCGTCAGCGCCCGGGAGCAGGTCGCATTGACCCGCGCTCTCCTCTTGTCCTTTGTCGCCCAAGGGGTTTCAATGGGTGCGGACGCCGTCTCCCACGATCGGGCGGGGTCCTCCCGGCACACCGACAGGGGAGCACATGTCCGAGCCCACCGCGCGATTCCGCGACGTCCTCGCCGTCCGCGAGTTCCGATTCCTCTGGATCGCCCAAGCCCAGTCGCGCATCGGCGACCAGATCGCCCGCGTCGCCGTGGCCCTCCTCGTCTTCGAGCGCACCGACTCCGCCGCGCTCACCGCCCTGACCTACGCGCTGACCTACCTGCCGCCCCTGATCACCGCGCCGCTGCTCGCGGGCCTGGCCGACCGGTACTCGCGCCGCGGCGTCATGGTCGCCGTCGACCTCCTCCGAGCCGTCCTCATCGGACTCATGGCGATCCCGGGCCTGCCGCTGCCCGTAGTGGCGGTCCTCTTGGTCGCCGTCACCTGCCCCGAACCGCTGTTCTCGGCCGCCCGCGTCGCCACCGTTCCCCGTACGCTGCAAGGGAACCTGTACCCGGTCGGCATGAGCCTCCTGACCTCCAGCGACCAGATCGCGCAGATCGCCGGGTTCGCGCTCGGCGGCGTCGTCGTGACCGCCTACGGACCCCACCTCGCCCTGGCGGTCAACGCGGTCACGTTCCTCCTGTCGGCGGCCCTGCTCCAGTGGGGCATCGGCCCCCACCTGCCCGAACCGGACGGTACGAGCTCCCGCCGCGGCAGCGGTTTCGCCTTGGCGGGCATCAAGCTCGTGGTCGGCGACCGGCGCCTGTTCGCCCTCGGCGGCCTGGTGTGGCTGGTCGGCTTCTACGTGGTCGCCGAAGCGCTGGCGGTCCCTTACGTCGCCGAGATCGGCGCCGGGGACGGCGCGGTCGGCGTGCTCATGTCCTCAGTGGTCATCGGCACTGCCGTCGGCGCGCTGCTGGTGGCGAAGGTGAACACCGTGTGGCGGCGGCGGCTGACCGTGCCGCTGGCGGTCGCGGTCGGCGTCCCGCTCATGGTCACGGCCGCCGCACCGCCGCTGTGGGCCACCTTCGCGCTGTGGACGCTCGCGGGCGTCTTCCACGCCTATATCGTCCTCTGCCAGGTCCGGTTCGTGACATTCATTCCCGACGGCATGCGCTCGCGCGCCATCGGCTTCGCCGCGGCGGGCCTCCAGACCGCCCAAGGCCTCGGCATCGCGATCGGCGGCCTGCTCGCGGAACTGCTCGCGCCTTCGGTCGCGATCGGCATCTGCGCCGCAGCCGGTTCGCTGGGCGCGCTCGCCATCGGCCTCGCCTCCCGCATCGGCCGGGCCGAACCCGACGTCACACCGCCCGCAGACGATGCGCCCGCCGAACCGGACGTCCCGGCCCAGCGCAGCGGCGAACCGCTGCCCGAACACACCGCGAACTGAGACGTCCGGCCCGGACCGGAAGATCCGGGCCGGACGCGCGCCACACTCGAATACTTGACACATCATCAATCCAGCGTTAGCGTAGATGATGCGTCATGAATCTCCGCATCGAGATAGATGACGAATCAACTATCGTTCTCGAAGGTGGAAGACCATGAACCTCGTCCTCTGGATACTGGCGGGCCTGCTCGCCGCGGTCCTCACCAGCATCGTGCTCCTGGCGCTCGCCCCCGTCGTGGCCTGGGGCCGCTTCGGCCCGCACGCCTTCTAGCAGACCCCGCCGGGGACGAGACCCAGACCGACCGGGCGCCGCCCGGCACCGCACAGAAGGGCACCATCATGACCGAGCAGCAGACCATCGCAGTCGTCGGCGCGACCGGGCAGCAGGGCGGCGGGCTCGCCCGCGCGATCCTCGCCGAGCCCGGCTCTGCCTCCAACTCAGGGTTCGCCGTGCGCGCCATCACCCGCAACGCCGCCTCCGAGAAGGCCCGCGAACTCGCGGCCCTCGGCGCCGAAGTCGTCGAGGCCGACCTCGACGACGAAGCGAGCCTCGCCAAGGCCTTCGAGGGCGCGTACGGCGCGTTCCTCGTCACCAACTTCTGGGAGCACTTCTCCCCCGACCGCGAGTACGCCCAGGCCGGCAACCTCGCGCGGGCCGCCGCGAGCGCGGGCGTCGAGCACGCCGTCTGGTCCACGCTGGAGGACACGCGCGACGCCGTCCCGCTCGAGGACGACCGCATGCCGACCCTCCTGGGCCGCTTCAAGGTCCCGCACTTCGACGTCAAGGCCGAGGCGAACGCCCTGTTCACTGAAGCCGGGGTCCCGACCACGTTCCTGCAGACGACCTTCTACTGGGACGGCTTCGCGCAGGGCTTCGGCCCCAAGCGGCAGGAGGACGGCAGCGTCGTCCTCGCGCTCGCCATGGCCGACGCGAAGCTCGCCGGGATCGCCGCCGAGGACATCGGCCGCACCGCGTTCGGGATCTTCAAGCGCGGCAAGGGCCTCGCGGGCACCACGGTGAGTATCGCGGGCGAGCACCTCACGGGCGCCGAGTACGCCGCCGCGTTCACCGAGGTCCTCGGCGAGCCCGTGCACTACTTCCCGGTGCCGTTCGAGGGCCTGCGCGCCGCGGGCTTCCCGGCCGCCGAGGAGGTCGGCAACATGTTCCAGTACTACGCCGAGTTCGACGGCGAGTTCACCGGGCGCCGCGACCTCGCCGCCGTCCGCGAGCTCAACCCCGGCCTGAAGACGTTCAAGGCCTGGCTGGCCGAGAACAAGGACGCCTTCGCCGGAATCTGATCCGCGCGAAGGAACGAGCAGAGGGACCGTCCCCGCGGGGACGGTCCCTCTGCTCGTTCAGCGCATCGACGCGGTCGCGACGGCCCTGGTCGCGAAGGCCTCGATCGCGTTCACGACCGCCGCGAAGCGCGGCGAGGGGAACAGGTCGTAGCCGTGGTGGCCGCCGGGCAGCTCCGCGTAGACCACGGGCTGGTCCGAGACCTGCCGCATCCCTTTCGCGAAGCGCCGGGCGCCTTCGGGGTGGACGACGGTGTCGTTGGCGCCGTGGACGATCAGGAACGGCGGGGCCTCAGCGTGGGCCTTGGCCAGCGGGTCGCTGTCCGGGTCGCCGTCGAAGTAGGGGCCGTAGTAGCCGCCCAGGCCGACGACCGCGGACACCGACGTGTCGACGTGCTCGAAGCCTTTCTGGAACCTCGGGTCGCCGGGCGTGAGCGCGGCCAGCGCCGACATGTGCGCGCCCGCCGAGGAGCCCGAGAGGACGATCCGGTCGGGGTCGGCGCCGTATTCGCGGCCGTGCTCGCGGACCCAGGCGATGACGCGTTTGGCGTCGTGGAGGTGGTCCTCGAAGCCCGCTTCGGGCCGGAGCCGGTAGTTGGCGCTGATGGTGACCCAGCCCTGCTCGGCGAGGTGGTGGAGCAGGGGCCGGGCCTGCGAGTTCTTATAGCCCGTGGCGTAGTAGCCGCCGTGGAAGTGGATCAGGACGGGCGCGTTCACGGGGGTGGAGCGGTGTCGGTAGAGGTCGAGGCGGTTGCGCTTTCCGGCGGGGCCGTAGGCGATGTCGGCGATCCGCTCGACCGAGCGGGGCCGGATCGCGAAGGGGTGCAGGAGGAACCGCCAGATCGGCGGGCGGGGCGCGATGCGGATGTCGCCCATGGCGTCCTGCATGAGCTTCTGGGTGTCCATGCCGCGCTTGATCGTCAGTGCCACGCAGGCCGCGCCGAGGAGCGCCGCGACGATGGTGACGGGGTTAGCGAGGTCGCCGTCTACGTAGGCGAGGGCGGTGCTGGCCGCGAATGCGGCGGCGGCGAGGAACGGCAGTTCGATGACGGTGATGCTGGCGAAGAAGACGGCGGTGCCGAGCCCGATCGACATGCGCGGCAGGCGCACCATGGGGATCGCGAGGACGAGCAGGCCGATGAGGTAGCCCCAGGGGAGGTTCATCGCCGCACCATCCCGGCGATGAGGACGGCGCCGGTGGCGACGTGCATGCCCATGAGGACGAGCATCGCGGCGGTGGTCTCGGCGGCGAGCGGGCCGGTGAGCGAGAGGGCGAGTACGGCAGAGGCGGTGACCGTCCAGATGAGACCGGCGCGGGCGGTGAACTTCTCGAGGAGGGCCAGGAGCCCCCAGGCGGCGAAGCCCATGATGAGGCTGGCAGTGGCGATGAGGACCGGTCCGACGGTGAGCGGGGTGCCGCCCTGGTCGACGACGAGGTCGACGTTCCCGAGCGGGGAGGCCGCGGCCCAGAGGGCCAGATCGGCTGCGGTGGCGGTGAGGACGGCGGCCAGGCGCCGGGTTCGCTTGTTCATGGGGACCAGTCTCGTTGGCGGCGAGGGGTTCTGGCATCGGTCCGGTAGTCCTTTGCTCCCCTGCCGCCGAAGGGGGCGTCTCCTACTTTCGGAGGTGACGGCCGCGCCGCCCGCGCGGTTAGCATGTGCCCGTGATCGTGCGCCGAAAACCCCGTCCCGTCGAAGTGGCCTCGCTCGTCGGGGGCGTCTCCGTGCTGACCGCACTATCGCTGTGGTCGCGTACCGACCTGGGGCCCTTGGACTTCGCGGTCGCGGCGCTGTGCGTCGCGGCAGCGTTCGTGCAGGTGTGGAGGCCCGTGTCCGGCGCTCTCCTCGCCACCGTGCTGGCCGTGCTCTCGCCGGTCGCCACTCCCGCTGCGACGGTCGGCGCGCTCCAGTCGGCGTGGCGCGGACGCTTCCGCACCGCCGTCCTAGTCGCGGTCGCCGGGATCGCGGCGCACCTCCTCCAATGGGTGTGGCATCCGAACCCGGCGCTTGAATTCGAATGGTGGGCAATGCTGGTCACCGTGGCCTACGGCGCGCTCCTGGGTTGGGGCACGCTCGCCCGCAACCACCGCGAACTGGTCTGGTCCCTGCGTGAACGCGCCGACCGGGCCGAGGCCGAGCAGGGCCGCCGCGTCGCCGAGGCCCGCGCGGCGGAGCGCCGCGCGCTCGCCCGGGACATGCACGACGTGCTCGCGAACCGGCTCTCTCTTGTCGCCACTTACGCTGGCGCACTGGAGTTCCGGCCCGACGCACCGCCGGAGAAGACCGCTGCCGCCGCCGGGGTGATCCGTGAAGGCGTGCACCAGGCCCTCGAAGAGCTGCGGCAGGTGATCGGCCTCCTCCGCCTGGACGACGAGGCTGCCGCGGGCGGGCCCGTGACAGTAGCCGACTTCGAGAAGCTGATCGAAGAGTCAAGGGCAGCAGGCCAACCCATCCATATCACCAGCGACCTCACCGCCGATCTCCTCCCGCCGACCATAGGCCGCACCGCATTCCGCGTACTCCAAGAAGGACTGACGAACGCCAGGAAGCACGCCGCGGCACAACCGGTCGAAGTGCGCATGACCGGCAGCCCGGGCAGCGACCTGGTCATCGAAACGGTCAACCCCGTTCCCGCCCAACCAGACACCCCGCCAATCCCCGGGAGCGGCCTGGGCCTGGTCGGGCTCACCGAGCGGGTCCGGTTGGCGGGCGGGCAACTCGACCATGGGCGAAGCGACGACCGCTTCCGTTTGCGGGCCCGGCTACCATGGCCGACGTGATCCGCTTGCTCCTGGTCGACGACGACGCGCTGGTCCGGGCCGGGTTGTCGATGATGCTCGACGGCACCGGCGACATCCACGTCATCGGCGAGGCGGGCGACGGCCGCGAGGCCCTCACCGCCGTCGACGCCCACGCCCCCGACGTCGTCCTCATGGACCTCCAGATGCCGCACGTGGACGGCATCACCGCCACCCGGCGCCTCCGCGCCCGGCCCGGCGCGCCCGAGGTGATCGTCCTGACGACCTTCGACACCGACGAGAACATCGTCCACGCCCTCCGCGCCGGCGCGAGCGGCTTCCTCCTCAAGGACACCCCGCCCGCCCAGATCGCCGACGCCGTCGCCCGCGTCGCGGCCGGGAACCCCATGCTCTCCCCCGGCGTCATGCGCCGCCTCATGGACCGCACCGTCGCCCAGACCGGCGCCTACGACCGCGCCCGCACGGCCCTCGCCGCCCTCACCCCCCGCGAGCACGACGTCGCCCTCGCCATCGCCAACGGCCGCTCCAACGCCGAGATCGCAACGGCGCTCCTCATGAGCGTCACCACCGTCAAATCCCACGTCTCGAGCATCCTCACCAAGCTCGACCTCGACAACCGCACCCAGATCGCCCTCCTCGCCCACGACGCCGACCTCGTCTGAAGGCAACGAAAAAGGCCGCAGGTCCAAAACCTGCGGCCTTCTCATCTGTGGAGCTTAGGGGATTCGAACCCCTGACCTTTTCATTGCGAACGAAACGCGCTACCAACTGCGCCAAAGCCCCTTGCGGCGACAAGGTTAGCACAGCGGCGGGCGGGCGCTGCGAGGGTGCCGTGTGGGCCGGGTCTCGTTGGCGGTGATCAGATCCAGGAGTCGAGCCACATGCGGGCGTGCCATTCGTCGCGGGGGATGGCCTCGCCGGTGTAGATCGGCCAGAAGTAGGCGAAGCAGAGCACGACGACGGCCGTGAAGGCCCCGGCGATGAGCGCGCCGGTGAGGCGCCGCTCCGGTGAGCCGAGGGCCGGGAGCAGCAGCTCTCTTCGGCGGCGGTCGGTGCGGCCGACGATGAGGCCGAGGCACCAGGTGACCGCGCCGATGAAGAACGGGACGGCGGGGGCGGCGTAGAAGAAGAACATCGTCCGTTCGGGGTAGAAGAACCACGGGACGATGCCGGTGCCGAGCCCGGCGAGGAGGAACCAGGCGCGCCAGTCGCGCTTGTGCAGGGCCCACACCAGGAGCGCGAGGGTGGCGGGCACGAAGGTCCACCACAGCAGCGGCGTGCCGAGCAGGAGCACTTCGCCCGCGCAGTCGCTGGTGCCGCAGTCGACGTCGGAGCTCCAGTAGAAGACGACGGGCCGCAGGTCGAACAGCCACTGCCACGGCCACGACTGGTAGGCGTGCTCGGAGGAGAGGCCTTCGTGGAAGTCCAGGACGCTGAAGTGGTACTCGATCCAGTTCCGCAGCGCGCCGAGGACGGGGGGCTCGGCCTTGCCCTGGTCGGCGAGCCAGTGCCGGTACGAGCCGGTGTCGTTGAGGAACCAGCCGGTCCACGAGAGCGTGTACACGCCGATCGCGAGGAGCCCGAACCACAGGTTCTGCCCGAACTCGTAGATGAGCGTGTCGCGGAAGGGCTTGCGGGCGCCCACGTCGGCGCGCAGCCGCCAGTCCCACACGATGTACAGGACGATGACGACGATGATGTACCAGAGGGCGCTCCACTTGACGGCCATCGAGAGGCCGAGGAGCACCGCGCACGTGATCCGCCACCACGGCACGCCCAGGCGCGGGCGGCGGCGCTGCACGTCGAGGCCGTCTTCGAGGGCGGCGAGCCATTTAGCGCGGCGCCAGTCGCGGTCGCGCACGAGGCAGTACATGGCGCCGAGCAGGAGCGTCGCGATGAAGATGTCGAGCAGGGACGTGCGCGAGAGCACGAGGTGGCTGCCTTCGACGGCGAGCAGGAGGCCCGCGGTGCCGCCGAGGAGGGTCGAGCCGGTGAGGCGGCGCATGAGCCGGATGAGGATCGCGACGCCGATGATCCCGGCGAACGCGGCGGCGATGCGCCAGCCGACCTCGTCGTACCCGAACGCCCATTCCCCGGCGCCGATGAGCCACTTGCCGAACGGCGGGTGCGCGACGTACGCGGACCCGTTCGAGCCCGGGTCCCACTCGACGCCGTAGGTCAGCATCGAGTGCGCGTCCTGCGCGTAGTAGACCTCGTCGAAGATGAGGCCCTTCGGGTGGTTCAGGCCGATCAGGCGCAGCGCGGCGGCGATCCCGGTGACCACGAGGGTCACCCAGAGGCCGCGCTGGCGGTCGTCCGGAAGCGTGCTCGCGAGGCGGGCCCGGACGGCGGGGAGGGGGCCGGGGAGCGGGGTCGGCCGCCAATCGGCGGGCGGCTGCTCGGGCCGGACTGCGGTGGCGCTCACCGGGGTGAGTCTAGGGCCTGAACGCACGCCGTGGCGAGTCGCGGTCAGGCCCTAGTGCTCAGTGCACGAGTTCGGTGGGCGGCGTGAAGTCGCCTTCGCCGTTGAGTTCCCACTGGGCGGCGAGGATGTCGGCGACCGCGTTCGCGGGCTTGCCGAGGTTGCCCTTGCCGACGACGTTCTGCGGGCTGTCGGGGTCGGCGATGAACGCCGCGGCGGCCGCGTTCGGGGTGAAGCCCACGAACCAGTTGGTGGAGTTCGAGTCGGTGGTGCCGGTCTTGCCCGCGACCGGGCCGTCGACCGCGGCGCCGACCTGCGGGGCGGTGCCCCACGTGCAGTTGCCTGCGGCCGCACCGTACTCGGTCGGGCAACGGGCGGCGTCGACCGCGGCACGGGCGACCTCGACGCTGATGGCCTGGTCGCACGCGGACTCGAACGGGATGGTCGCGCCGGTCAGCGTGGTCGCGCTCGCGGCCGGGATCGGCGGGCAGTACACGCCGTCGGCCGGGAGCGTCGCGTACGCGGCGGCCATGTCCAGCGGCGTGGTCTGCGTGACGCCGAGGACGAACGGGCCGAACGTCTCCGGGCTGTTCTGCACGAAGTTCAGGTCCTCCTGGGCGCGGAACTTGATGCCGAGCCGCTCGGCCATCGCGATGGCCTTCTCGACGCCGATCCGCTCGGCCAGCTGCACGAAGTACGTGTTCACCGACTCGCCGAACCCGGTCCACATGTTGTAGGGCCCGACCTCCGACGCCGACGCGTTCTTCGGGCACCAGTAGTTCCCGCACGAGGCCGCGCCGTCGCCCACCACGTACTCCGACGTGTACTGGTACGGCGAGTAGATCGTGGTGTCCAGCGGCAGGCCCTCTTCGAGCGCCGCGAGCATCGTGAACATCTTGAACGACGAGCCCGCCTGGTACCCGGCGACGGCCGAGTTCCCGCTCAGCAGCGGGTTCGTGGTGTTCGGGTAGGAGCCCTTGTACTCGGGGTTCGAGGTGTTGTCGCCGTTGTCGGAGGTGTCGTTGGAGTAGTTGCGGTTCACGGCCATCACCTGGATGCCGCCGGTCCCCGGCTCGACCACGACCGACCCGAGCGCGTACTCCGAGCCGGTCTCCTTCTGCTCCTCGATGGCGTCCTGCGCCGCGTCCTGCAGCTGGACGTCGAGGGTCGAGACGATCTCGTAGCCGCCGCGGTAGAGGCGGGCCTTGCGGACCTCCTCGGAGTCGCCGAAGTCCTCCTGCTGGTTCCACCACTGCTCGAAGTAGTCGACGAAGAAGCCGTAGTCGGAGTCGATCGCGCCGCCGGAGGTGTTGTTCGCCTCCTGCGGGTTCAGGTTCAGGCCCTCGGCGCGGGCGGCCTCGCCGTCGGCGGCCGCGAGGAACCCGACGTCGACCATCCGGTTGATCACGTGGTCGCGGCGGACCTGGGCGGCCTCGGACGAGCCGTTGATCGGGTCGTACACCGAGGGCGACTGGATGAGCCCGACGATCATGGCCGACTCGGCGACGGTGAGGTCGGCGGGGACCTTCCCGTAGTAGACCTGCGCGGCCGCGCCGATCCCGTACGCGCCGTTGCCGAAGTACACGGTGTTGAGGTAGTTGGTGAGGATCTCCTGCTTGGTCATCTCCTCTTCGAGCGCCAGCGCGTACCCCATCTCCTGGACCTTGCGGTCGATGGTGACCTCGCTGGCGGCGGCGACCTCGTCGGGCGTGGTCGCGGTGTAGGAGAGGACCTGCCGCACGTACTGCATGGTGATCGTCGAGGCGCCCTCGGAGGTGCCGCCGTCGGCGATGTTGGTGACGAGCGCGCGCATGACGCCCTCGGGGTCGACCCCGTTGTGCTCGAAGAAGTTCGAGTCCTCGGTGGCGACGAGCGCGTTGATCACGGACTCGGGGATCTGGTCGTAGTCGAGCTGCACGCGGTACTGGTCGCCGAAGGTGGCGATGACCGTGGTCCCGTCGGAGGCGTACAGGGTCGAGGACTCGGGCGCGGGCGGGAGGACCAGCTCGTCGGGGAGGTCGAGCACCGTCTCCGAGCCGACCTTGGCGAGGCCGCCGAAGGCGCTCGTCAGGGGCAGGAAGGCCAGGCCGACGACGAGACCGAAGGCGATCGCCACCGGCACGAGCGCGAACATGGCGCGCCGCTGCACGGCGGTGATGGGTCCGAACCAGGTCTGCGCCACCGGTTTCGAAGATGCACTCACGCTGTCTCCCGAAGAGCCCCGAAGCCGGGGTAGGTCACGGTCAATTCAAATGGGCGCGGCGTAGCGCCGAGTCAGGCGGAGTTCCGGGGGCTGCTTCACTCTACGACGCCGCACCGATCGCACTGAGGGGCCTTCCGGCCCGGGTGGGCGTGATTACAGCGCCCCCGGGGTTCGCGCGCCGCCCGCCCACAGGGTGCCCGGACTGGTACCGGGGACGACGGACGCGCGGTGCGTTCTTGCCGGTTGCACCAGCACAGTCACCAGGCGAAGGCGAGGGCGGCGGCGAGGACGGCCCCGGCCGCGCCCCAGCACAGGCCGATCGCGCCCGAGCGTCCTTCGTAGAGCCGCGGCGCGCCGGAGACGGCGACGAGCGCGAACGCGGACGCCATGAACAGGACGAGCGAGGGGGCCCAGCGCAGCAGCAGCCCGGCGTTGCCGCCGACGTACGCGCTGTGGGCATCGGGGCCGGTGGTGCGGGCGGGGAGCTCGGCGCCGACGTCGGCGACGGCGACCTCGCCGGTGAGGTGGAGGTCCTTGGCCCAGCCGTTGCCCTGGAAGCGGCCGGTGCACGACGGCGCGAACCCGTCCTGGCAGGAGGTGACCTGCACGGTGCCGTACTCGTAGTGGCCCACCGAGATCCACAGGGCGGGGGCGGCGGTCCAGGCGAAGAACATGAGCAGGCACGCGCATACGAGGATGCCCAGGAGCGCGGGCGCGAACGCCTTGGGTTCGCGGCGGCGCTGCGGCTTCCCCGGTTTCGCGTACTTCTTCTCCGATTCGCCGGCGCGTTCCCAGACGGCGCGGATGGCGGCCATGCCGTCGGCCTGGGAGCCGAGGGGGCCGCGCTGGGAGACCGGCCGCGGGGCGGGTTCGGCGGTCGGGTCCCAGGCGTGCTCCACCGTCCCGTACGCGGCGGGCAGCTCGGGGACGGGCGGGTTCGCTTCCGGGGTCTCGGGGGACGCGGGAGTTCCAGACATAAGGGCTATTGCATCACCGAATCCGCGAACGGGGGCGCAATCGGGCAGGGACCGCCGTGTCGGGTGGGCGGCGTCCAGACGAGCGGACAGCGGCCGGTCCTGATATCTGGACCGATAACATGGGGCGCATGACTCATGTATTGACCGCGCTGGCCTGGCCTTACGCCAATGGTCCGCGCCACATCGGCCATGTAGCAGGATTCGGGGTCCCCGCCGACGTCTTCGCCCGCTACATGCGCATGCGCGGTCACGACGTGCTCATGGTCTCGGGGACCGACGAGCACGGCACGCCGATCCTGGTGCAGGCCGACTCGGAGGGCCTGACGGCCGCCGAGGCCGCCGCGAAGTACAACCGGATCATCGTGGAGGACCTGGACGCGCTGGGCCTCTCGTACGACCTGTTCACGCGCACGACGACCGGGAACCACTACGAGACCGTGCAGGAGCTGTTCAAGACCCTGTACGGGAACGGGTACATCCTGCAGGAGAAGACGCTCGGGGCGATCAGCCCGTCGACGGGCCGGACGCTGCCGGACCGGTACATCGAGGGCACGTGCCCGCACTGCGGGTTCGACTCGGCGCGCGGCGACCAGTGCGACAACTGCGGCCGCCAGCTCGACCCGATCGACCTGATCGACCCGAAGTCGCGGATCAACGGCGAGACCCCGAAGTTCGTGGAGGAGGACCACTTCTTCCTGGACCTCCCGGCGTTCGCGGACGCGCTGAACGCGTGGCTGGACACGCGCACGGGCTGGCGTACGAACGTCCTGCGGTTCACCAAGAACCTGCTCGACGAGATGCACCCGCGCCCGATCTCGCGCGACCTCGACTGGGGCGTGCCGATCCCGCTCGAAGGCTGGGTCGAGCGCCCGGACAAGCGTCTCTACGTCTGGTTCGACGCGGTGATCGGCTACCTGAGCGCCACGATCGAGTGGGCGCGGCGCTCGGGCGACCCGGACGCGTGGAAGCAGTGGTGGCAGGACCCGGAGGCGGTGTCCTACTACTTCATGGGCAAGGACAACATCGTCTTCCACTCCGAGATCTGGCCCGCGATGCTGCTGGGCGCCAACGGCGAGGGCGCGAAGGGCGGCGAGCCGGGCGCGCTCGGGAAGCTGAACCTGCCGACCGAGGTGGTCTCCTCGGAGTTCCTGACGATGGAGGGCAAGCAGTTCTCGTCGTCGCGGCGCGTGGTGATCTACGTGCGGGACTTCCTGGAGCGGTACTCCCCCGACGCGCTGCGCTACTACATCTGCGCGGCGGGCCCGGAGAACCAGGACTCGGACTTCACGTGGGCGGAGTTCCTGCGCCGCAACAACGACGAGCTGGTGGCGGGCTGGGGCAACCTGGTGAACCGCTCGATCGCGATGGCCGCGAAGAACTTCGGTGCGATCCCCGAGCCGGGCGAGCTCGAGGAGGTCGACCGGGAGCTGCTGGCGGCGACGAAGGCGGCGTTCGACACCGTCGGGGACTTGATCGGGCAGAACAAGGTCCGGGCCGGGATCGGCGAGGCCATGAAGGCCGTCGCGGCGGCGAACAAGTACCTCGCGGACACCGCGCCGTGGAAGATGAAGGAGGACCCGAAGCGCCAGGGCACGGTCCTCTACACGGTGCTGCAGGCGGTCTCGGACCTGAAGACGGTGATGAGCCCGTTCCTGCCGCACTCCTCGCAGAAGGTCCACGAGCTGCTCGGCGGCGAGGGCGTGTTCTCGCCGATGCCGTACATCGAGGAGGTCGAAGAGCTCGACGAGGGCGGCGCGACCGACGGCCCGTACCCGATCCTCACGGGCGACTACTCGAACGTCCCCAAGTGGGAGTCGGTGCCGCTCGTCCCGGGTACCGCCCTGGAGAAGCCGGTCCCGGTCTTCACGAAGCTCGAACCGTCCATCGTGGACGAGGAGATCGAGCGCCTGAACGCTTAAGCGCGAACGGAAGGGCCCGGCGAACGCCGGGCCCTTTTCCGTTGCCTTAGATCGCGGGGGCGACTTCGCTGCGCTCGACCCACTTCTCGTAGACGCCGCGGCGCACGGCCTCGGCGCCGGTGCGGGACAGGACGTCCGGGCTGGGGCGGGAGAGGCGGAACCGCGCCCAGTCGTCGTCGGCGTCCACGAGGGACCCGGGGACGCCCTTCCACACCACGTGGTTCGCTTCGCGCAGGACGCGGCGCACCTGGTGGACGCGGCCCTGCTCGACGCCGGGGATGTCAACGCGCCGTTCGAGGGTGAGCGGCGACCACTGCTGGCCGGAGTACGCGAACAGGTCGAGCTCGGCGCCCTGCTCGGTGTAGGCCAGGAGCCGCGCGCCCTCGGGGAGCGGCAGGTCGGTGAGGTCGGCGGTGACGTGCTCGGGCAGCAGGTGCGCGGTCGAGATCGCGAAGCCGGTGCCGAGGACGGGCATGCCGCGCCGGTCGGAGGACGGCATCGCCGTCAGGCCTTCGTACTCGGGCGAGACGGGCGCCTGGTAGTCCCACTGGTCGGCGGCGGACCAGCGCAGGGCGAACACCCACGGCTCGCTCGGTTCGGTCTCGCCGCCGAGGACGGAGCGGGCGGCGGGGGTGCGCAGGTGCGCGATGTCCCAGCGGCGGTAGCAGAACCCGCCGGGGACGGCGGCGGTCTCCATGAGGCGGGCGATCATCGCGGCGGTGACGGGCCGCTCCATGACCTCGCCGGGGGCGACGGCGGCGGAGCGGCGGACGCGGTCGAGGAGGACGCGCGCGGCCGGGTCGAGGTGCGGGGTCTGGGTGAGGCGGCGCACGTACTCGAGGTCGAGGCCGGGCGCGAGGGGCACGGTGAGGGAGCGGTCGTCGGCGACGGCGACCGGGACGCCGTCGCGCAGGACTTCACCGGCGTGGGCGAAGTGGCGGTACGGGTAGTCGCTGCCGGGGCGGGGGTTGGGGAGGAAGTCCGGGCGCGGGAGGGCGGAGAACAGCTCCCAGGCGGCGCCGTCGGCGAAGGGGAGGCCGGGGTACTTCTCGCCGCGCCATTCGACGGTGACGAGGGTCTGGTTCTGGATCGGTTCGGCCGGGACGGCGGGGCGGCGTTGCTGGAGCGCTGCGGCGCGGTTGCGGCGGGACGCGAGGTCGCGGGTCATGTGCGTCTCGATTCGTCTGGCGCGGATGCGACGGCGTGGTGCGACGGCGGTGTCGTTGAGAGGTGCTGTCGCCGGACGGTAGTGGGTTGTCCACAACCGGTTGTTCGACTGTCCGCCAACGTAAGCGCGTCGTGTCAGGCGTGGATGTCCGGAAAATGAAGAAGATGTTACGGGGGCGGCATTTCGTCGGCGACGTTACAGGTAACAAGGTTTGCCGTCGCGGACGTGGCATCGTTGTAGCGTGTACCGATCCGAACCCGCGCCGCTGCCCGAGCCGCTGCCGCATCCCGTCGCCGACAGCCACACCCACCTCGACCTCGTCGACGTCTTCGGCACTGAGGAGGAGGTCCCGGTGCCCGCGCCGGACGCGCCCGGCGTGCGGGCCCGCCTGGACGAGGCCGAGGCCGCCGGGGTCGCGCGGGTCGTGCAGGTCGGCACCGACATCGAGTCGTCCCGCTGGGCCGCGGCCCTCGCCGCATCGGACCCGCGCGTGCTCGCCGCCGCCGCGCTGCACCCGAACGACGCGCCGCGCCAGGCCGACCTCGACGCCGCGCTCGCCGAGATCGACGCGGTCGCGGCGCTGCCTCGCGTTGCGGCCCTAGGGGAGACCGGCCTCGACTACTTCCGCACGGACGAGACGGGCCGGGCCGCCCAGCAGCGCTCGTTCCGCGCGCACATCGAGATCGCGAAGGCGCGGAGCAAGGCACTTGTGATCCACGACCGGGACGCCCACGAGGACGTCCTGTCGATCCTGGACGCCGACGGCGCGCCGGACCGGGTTGTGCTGCACTGCTTCTCGGGCGATTTCGCGTTCGCGAAGGAGTGCGCGCGGCGCGGGTTCTACATGAGCTTCGCGGGGAACGTGACGTTCAAGAACGCCCAGAACCTGCGCGACGCCGCGTCCGTTGCCCCGCCCGAGCTGGTGCTCGTGGAGACCGACGCGCCGTTCATGGCCCCGATCCCCGTGCGCGGGCACCGGAACCACCCGGCGCTGACGAACTACACGGTTCGCTTCCTCGCCGAGCACCTCGACCGCGACCTCGAAGCGTGGTGCGAGCGCCTGTGGGCGAACACCGAGGCCGCGTTCGGCGCCTGGTAGCTAGGAGACATCGACCGCGGCTTCGGCGGTCGCGGAGTTCCCTTCGGCGTCGGTGAGGGTGAACGTGAAGACCCAGCGGCCCTCGTCGGGCAGGCTCACCTCGCCCGCGAGGATGCCGGTGCGCAGCTCGATGAGGCGCATCTCTTCGGCCGCTTCGCCTTCGAGCCCGTAGGTCGCGGTCCACTCCGTGACGGGGAACGGCGCGCCTTCGAGGTCGTCGGCGAGGATGCGCACGCTGTTGGGGCCGGGGCGGCCCGGTTCCAGGACGAGCTGCGCGGAGTACACGTCGGTGGTGACGAGCGTGGCCGTCTCAGTCGACTCGGACTCAGCGGTCTCGGTCTCCAGCAGCGCGGTCTTCGCCGGCACGGCCTGCACGAGCACCGCCACGGCCGCCATGACGACGGCGAGGAACAGCGTCTCGACCCCGGCCGCGACCCGCAGCCGCCGCCGACCCGAGCTGCCGCGCAGCAGCGCGCGCCGCGTGAACAGGCCCGCGATCACGATGACCACGAACAGCGCGGCCTTCAAGATCACCAAGCGGCCGTAGGTCGTCTCCGTGAGCGCCTCGATCGAGTCGATGTGGAGCAGCGCCGAGGCGAGCCCGGCGACGAGCACGTTCGCGCACAGCCAGGGCACCAGGGCGAGCCAGGTCTCGCTGGTCTTCTCGGGCAGCTCGGTGTCCCCCCGGAACGCCAGGATCAGCAGTGTGAGCACGCCGCCCGCCCACGCCATCGAGGCGGCCAGGTGCACCATGTCGGCGATGAACGCGACGACCACCGGCTCGGTCGCCATGGGGTGGCCCGCGAGCGGCCACGTCGCGGCGAGTGCGAGCCCGACCCCGGCGAGCCCGGCGACGAGCAGCGGCTTCGGTTCCTCTTCGCTCGTAACGACCGTGCGCATGAGCGGCAAAGCGAGCAGCACGAGCAGGAGCCGCAGCAGCCCGGCCAGGCCGATGTTCGACTCCATCACCGACTGCAGCCCGACCGCGTCGAGGTCGGTGACGGTCGTCCCGGTCTCGTAGGCGGCCTGGAGCGGCAGCCCGAGCACCGCGGTCATGGCGACGACCGCGAGCCCGGTGGCGACCATCTTCGCGGTGACCTCGCGCGGGCGCGCCCCGAGGGCGAGGAAGACCCCGGCGCCGAGGGCCAGCGCGAGCCCGGCGTACCCGAACCAGCGGTTGCCGTACAGCAGTGCCTGCACGAACGGGTCGGTCCCGGCGGTCAGCGCGGTGGCGCTCGGCGCCTCGGATTCCACCCCGACGGAGTACGTGAACGTGCCGGAGACGGGGTGGCCGTCGTGGGAGACGACCCGGTACCCGACGAGATAGGTGCCTTCCTGATCCGCGTCGACGGCGATGTGGAGAACGGTCTGCTCGTCGTTCTGCGTCACTCCGGTGTCGGCTCGGTCACCATCGGGAGCCACCACGCCGGTGGCCGCGTCTACGGGGGTGACTGGTTCGTTGAACTCGACGACGACTTCGCTCGGTGGCGCGTCCAGGAGCGTCCCGGAGGCGGGCTCGGTCTTGGTGGCCGTGGCGTGCGCCCAGGCCCCCGAGGCCCAGAGCGCGCCGAACAGCACGCTGGCGGAGGCCGCTGCGAGCGACGACCAGGCGAAGCGGGTCGCTGGTGCGGCGGGGCGACGGTCGTTGGATCGGGATCGCATCGCCGCTGAGCGTACTCGAATCCGCTTCGTGAATCGAGTGTTGGACCGGAGAAAGGCTGAGCAGGGCACATGGGGAAGTCGAACCGGAATACCGACCGCCGCCAGGCCGCCGAGGCGCTGCGCAAGCAGCAGGCCGCGGAGGCGCGGCGCCGGAAGATCGTGTTCGGGGTGGCGATCGGCGCCGCCGTGCTGCTCATCGGAGGGCTCCTCGTATGGGGCATCTGGCTGAACAGCGAACCCGAGTACGGGGTCACCGAGCCTTCGGCGCGGACCACGGACACGTACGGGGTCCAGGTCGGCGACGGCCCGGTCGAGGTCGACCTCTTCATCGACTACATGTGCCCGGCGTGCAACCAGTTCGAGCAGGCGTACGCGACGCAGATCCAAGGGTGGATCGACGACGGCTCGGTGACGGTGAACTACCACCCGATCACGATCCTCGACCGGCTCAGCAACGGCACCGAGTACTCCAGCCGGGCCGCGAACGCGGCGGTGTGCGCGGCCGACGTCGGCGAGCAGCAGTTCCTCGACTACACGCTGGCGCTGTTCGGGAACCAGCCCGCCGAGAACACCAACGGCCTCACTGAAGAAGAGCTGATCGCGATCGGCACCGACATGGGCCTCGACTCCGACTGGGAGTCCTGCGCAGAGGACGACACGTACCGCGGCTGGGTCGCCGAGGGCAACACCAGCGCGACCGCGGACCAGGGCATCACCGCGACGCCGACCGCGAAGGTCAACGGCGAAGTGGTCGAGAACTCGGCGTTCGCCGAGTCGGTGCAGTCCGCGATCGACGCGGGCTAGCGAGAAACTTTCAAGGGGCGCGACCGCGAAGGCGGCCGCGCCCCTTCGGCGTTGACGGGGAAGTGTGCCCGGGGAAGGCCGCCCTGCGGTTCCGAACGGGGGCAAGGAACCGCAGGGCGGGGTCTACGCCCGCATCGCCGCCAGCGCCGTCTCCAGGGAGAAGCCGAAGGGCAGTTCGAGCCGGTGCCGGTGCAGGAGTGCAGTGTCGGCGAGCAGGTCGGCGGTGGGGCCGTCGGCGGCGACGCGGCCCGCGTCGAGGATCACGGCCCGCTCGCACAGCTGCAGCGCGTACGGCAGGTCATGCGTGACGAGCAGCAGAGTCGGCGCGGTCGCCTGCAGGATCGTCGCAAGGTCGCGGCGCGCGGCCGGGTCGAGGTTCGCGCTCGGCTCGTCGCACACCACGATGTCCGGGCGCATCGCGAGCACCCCCGCGAGGGCGGCACGGCGCTGCTGGCCGACCGAGAGGTGGTGCGGCGGCCGGTCGGCGAGGTCGCTGAGCCCCACGTCCGCAAGGGCCGCTTCGACGCGCGCGGCGAGCTCGGGCCCGCGCAGGCCGAGGTTCGCGGGGCCGAACCCGACGTCGTCGGCGACCGTGGGCATGAACAGCTGGTCGTCGGGGCTCTGGAAGACGATGCCGACACGGCGGCGGATCTCGGCGAGCGTCTTCTTCTCTACCTTCGCATCCCCCACCGACACTTCCCCCGCGGTCGCGGTGAGGAGCCCGGCGAGGTGGAGCATGAGCGTGGTCTTCCCGGCCCCGTTGGGCCCGAGGATCGCGACGCGTTCCCCTTCGCGCACTTCGAGGTCGACACCGTCGAGGGCGCGGTGCCCGTCCGGGTAGACGTGCTCCAGGCCCTTGATCGTCAACGCGGCTGCGCTCTCCGACATCAGGCGAACACCGCCGTCCAGGTCGCGATCCCCGCCGCCAGCGCGGGCGCCAGCAGCGCGGCGGACCACTGGAGGACGCTGGCGGGCGCGGGGCCGACGTCGAGCGGGAGCCGCCCGGTGTAGCCGCGGGCGGCCATGGCCTGCCAGACGCGTTCGCCGCGTTCGAAGGAGCGGATGAAGACGACGCCGAGGCTGCGGGCGAGCGCGTTGGCCTGCCACAGGAAGCGCGGGTCGTCGCAGCGGGCGAGCCGGGCCAGGCGCATCTGCGTTACCTCGGCGACGGTCAAGTGCGCGTAGCGGATCGCGAACGCGGTGATCTGGAGGAGGATCTCGGGGCAGCGCAGCCGGGAGAGCCCGGCGAGGACTCCGGCGACGGGCGTGGTGGCCGAGAGCAGCAGTGCGGCCCACACGCCGAGGGTCGCTTTCGCGAGGAGGTTCCATCCGGCCCACAGTCCCGTCTCGGAGACCGTGAGGAATCCCAGGTGGACCGCCGGTCCTTCGACCATGAACGGGAACGCCAAGGCCAGCACCAGGAACGGCGATTCGACGAGGCTGCGCGAGAGCACCCAGGTGAGGGGGACGCGGGCGAGCGCGAACAGGCCCGCGAGGAGCAGCGCGTAGGTCCCGAAGGCCCACAGGGCTTCTCGCGGGGTGGCCGCGACGGCGCAGGTGAAGGCGACGAGCGCGACGATCTTCACCTGCGGCCGCAGCCGGTGGACCGGTGAGTCCCCCGGCCGGTAGAGCCCGTCGACCGGGCTCACGCTTCGACGTCGTTCCTGCGAGCGGTCTTGCCGCGCGAGAGGAGCCAGAAGAACCCGGTCGCGATCCCCAGCGTGAGCACGACGCCGAGAATCCCGGCGAGGGAGGCGCCGAGGATCTCGTTGTCGAGGAAGGACATCCCGTAGTCGGCGAAGACGCCGCCGATCTCGTGGTCGCCCGCGGCCTGGAGGACGCAAGCGCCGCCCGTGATCTCTCCGTCCGCGGTCTCGCAGCCGGTGAGGAGCACCGATTCGAGCCCGTCAGGAGCAGCAGAGGCAAAAAGGGACACGAACCCGGCGAGGATGAGCGTCACGACAATGCTGGCGGTCCAGAAGCGCTTGTTCTTCACACCGACTCCTTCGCGGTCCGGGCGAGGCGGGTGCCGCGCAGGGCGTACACCAGGTCGGGGCGGGCGACGGCGACCGCGGTGACGGCTCCGGCGGTGATGACACCCTCGCCGATGCCGATGAGGACGTGGGTGCCGAGGATCGCGGCGGCCATGGCCCCGAAGGACTGGCCGACTTCCTCGCCGCCGAGCCAGAACTGGAGGAGGAACCCGGCGGAGGCGGCGGCGACGCTGACGACGGCGGCGGCGAAGACCGCGGCGCCGAGGCCCCAGCGGGTGCGCGGGAGGACCTTGAGCGCCAGGACGATCACGCCGTAGCCGGTGAACGCGGCGATGAGTGCCATGTTGACGACGTTGAGCCCCAGGGCGGTGACGGCGCCGTCGGCGAACAGGAGGGCCTGGATGGTGATGACGACGGTGACGCAGAGCGCGCCGAGCCAGGGGCCGAGGAGCGCGGCGGCGAGGGCACCGCCGAGGAGGTGCCCCGAGACGCCTGCGGCGACGGGGAAGTTGAGCATCTGCGCGGCGAAGATGAACGCGGTGGCGAGCCCGGCGAGCGGCACGAGGCGTTCGTCGAGGTGCTTGCGGGCCATGAGGATGCAGGCACCGACGGCGATGGCGGCGAGGAGGGCGAACGCGAGGGAGGTCGGTCCGTCGACGACGTCGACGGGGATGTGCAGCGCCAGGTCTGACACGGGCAGGTGCCGCCTTTCGACTGGTTGTGGGGGCCTGGGGCGGGCCGGGGGCGGGTGTGGCGGTCGCCTTGCCGGATGCAAGGCGCCCACGCGCGGAATCAACAGCCCGCTGTCAGGCTATTGCAATTATTTTGCAATAGCGTCTTCGCTGCCGTCAAGCGGGACCGGGAAGTGTCGGGTAGCCAACCCTGCGGACAGCGACCCTCAAGCGTGCTCCCAGGGGATTGTCAGGGACGACCGGTAGGGTTGCGACCTGTGAACGTACGACTTCAGACTGGTGAGACGGCACCTGATTTCACGCTGACCACCGACACCGGCGACACGGTGACCCTGTCGAGCCTCCAGGGCCGCAAGGTGATCCTGTTCGCCTATCCGAAGGCCATGACGCCCGGATGCACCAAGGAGGCCTGCGACTTCCGCGACAGCCTCACCGGCCTCCAGACCGCGGGCTACGCGGTCCTGGGGATCTCCCCCGACGAGCCGGAGGCCCTGGCCAAGTTCGTCGAGCGCGACGGCCTGACCTTCCCGCTCCTGTCCGACCCCGAGCACAAGGTGCTCGAGGAGTACGGCGCGTGGGGCGAGAAGAAGAACTACGGCCGCACGGTCCTCGGCGTCATCCGCTCCACGTTCGTCGTCGACGAGCAGGGCGATGTCGAGCTCGCGCAGTACAACGTGAAGGCCACCGGCCACGTCGCGCGCCTGAAGAAGCAGCTCGGCCTCGCGGTCGACTAGGGCACCGTCGACTAAGGCACTGTCGACTAGGGCCCCGTCGACTGGCGTCCCGGGTCAGGATCTCGGCAGGACCACCCGGAACGTCGCCCCGCCGCCGGGCGTCTCGCTCAGGCGCACGCAGCCGCCGTGCCCGGCCACGATGGCCGCGACGATCGACAGTCCCAGCCCCGAGCCGCCTTCGGCGCCGCGGGCGCGGCCCTGGTCGACCCGGTACAGCCGCTCGAAGACGCCTTCGGCGTGCTCGGGCGCGACCCCGGGGCCGGTGTCGGCGACTTCGACGACCGCGGCGGGCAGCGCCGGGGTCTCCCCGACCTGCGCGAGGCACCGCGGCCCGGCGCTGGAGCTCCAGCCGAGGCGCACGGTGATGCGCGCGTCGGGCGGGGTGTGCCGCAGTGCGTTCGCCACGAGGTTCGTGAGCACTTGACGCAGCCGCGGCTCGTCACCGGTGATGTCCACGGCGTCGAGGAGGTCTTCGTCGGTGCCGTGCAGTGATTCGAGGGCGATGAACCGCCCCGGTTCGCGGAGGTGGGCGTCCCCGACGACGTCGGCGGCGACGCCGAGGAGGTCGACGGGCCCGCGGCTGAGCGGCCGCTGCCGGTCCAAAGCGGCGAGGAGCATGAGGTCGTCGAGCAGGAGGCCCATGCGTTTCGACTCGGCTTCGATGCGGCCGATGGTCTCGTCCATGACGGGCCCGGGCGGGACGCCGCCGCGCCGGTACAGCTGTGCGAACCCTTTGATCGAGGTCAGCGGCGTGCGCAGTTCGTGCGAGGCGTCGGCGAGGAACTGCCGCAGGCGCGCTTCGGAAGCGGCGCTCGCGTCCAGTGCCGCCTGGATGCGGGCGAGCATGGTGTTGAGGGCCGAGCCGAGCCGCCCGGTCTCGGTGTGCGGGTCGGTGTCGGTGACGCGCGCGTCGAGGCGGCCTTCGGCGATCGCGTCGGCGGTGGCCTGCATCTTGTCGAGCGGGCGCAGTCCGAGGCGCGCGACCCAGAACGCGGACACGGCGAGCAGCAGGAGGATCGCGAGGGTGACGCCGCCGCCGATGAGCAGCAGCGACTCGGTGGCGGCGCCGACGTACTCCGAGGACAGGGCGTACACGATGTACCCGCCGGTGTCCTCGGCCGGTTCGACGAGCACCCGCCACGTGTTCCCGTCGGCGTCCTCGACGGTGTAGGGCTCGCCGGTGCTCGCGGCGAGGTCGCCGAGGCCCAAGAGCTCGGCGGAGTCCTCGTCGCCGAAGGCGTGCACGAGGTTCCCGTCGGTGTCGTACGTGTAGACGCGCGGCGTGTCGGGGAAGCCCGGCTGCGGCCCGAGCGGTTTGAACTCCTCGTCGGGGTTCACCGGCGGCTCTTCGCGCACCATCTTGGTGGCGGACTCCAGCTGCGAGTCGATCCGGTCGGTGAGGACGTTCTGCAGGAGGACCGTCGCGGCCAGGACGGCGGCAGCGAGCGCGAGCGCGCACAGCGTCACGATCGTGAACGCCATTCTGGAACGGACGGTCCAGTGCCGCCAGCGCCTGGGTGGTTTCACGGCACGAGCCTCACTTCGGCGACCTGGGTTCTCGGAGCGCGTACCCGAAGCCGCGGACGGTCTGGATGAGCGCGGGCTCGACGTGGTCGATCTTCTTGCGGAGGTAGTAGACGTAGGACTCGACGATGCGGCCGTTGCCGCCGAAGTCGTAGTTCCAGACGCGGTCGAGGATCTGGGACTTGCTGACGACTTTCCCGGCGTTGAGCATGAGGTAGCGCAGGAGTTTGAACTCGGTGGGCGAGAGCTCGACGGTCTGCCCGGCGCGGCGGACCTCGTGGACGGTCTCGTCGAGTTCGAGGTCGGCGTAGCGCAGGACGCGGTCCTCGGGCGGGGCGGGGGTCTTGGCGCGGCGCAGGATCGCCTGCACCCGCAGCACCACTTCCTCGAGGTCGAAGGGTTTGGTCACGTAGTCGTCGCCGCCGACGGTGAGGCCGGTGACGCGGTCGCGGACGGCGTCGCGGGCGGTGAGGAAGAGGACGGGCAGGTCCCGTCCGGCCCTGAGCCGCTTGGCGACTTCGAAGCCGTCCATGTCGGGGAGCATGACGTCGAGGATGACGAGGTCGGGTTCGAAGCGGGCGTCGGCGCGGAGCGCTTCGGCGGCGTCGCGGGCGACCTCGACCTCGAAGCCGGTGAGGCGGAGGGTGGCGGACAGGAGCGCGCCGATGTTCTCCTCGTCGTCGACGACGAGGACGCGGTCTTTGTGCTCGGGCGCTTCGCTCACCTGGACTCCTTCTGACTGGCGTGCCACGTATTCGTACCCGGGCGGCCCGCAGCGTCGCTGGGAGTCAGCTCAAAGAACGGTAAGAGTCCCGGTCGCGCGGGCCCGCGGGCGGCGGGGCCCGGCGGCCTCGTCGATCTCCAGGAGCCGCTGGACGGTCTCGGCGGTGCCGGTGCGCAGCACGTGCTCGCGCAGGCGGCGGTACCGGTCGAGGAGGGCGGCCTGCTCCTCCTGGGGCAGCAGCGCCGACCGCTGCACGGCGAGGGCGAGGGCGGCGATCCTGGCGATGTCGGCGGCACCGGTGTCAGCAGTCATGGCATCACGGTCCATGTTGCAGACGTCGCGGAGGCGAACCGCGGGTGAACCGGAGCGGACGCCCCGACAACGATCGATGTCCGGTTTGCCCCCGATCGGGTTGCTCGCGTCGCGCCGCGGAACGGGTCGCGGCGCTGCGGCGATTTCAGGCATAAACGGCGGCCGTGGTGGTAAGCACTGTTGGGGGGCGTCCTCAACACGGAACCCGGGCTCCCTGAAGCGACCATGCGGAAGGATTCCCATGTCTGCCAAGCAAGAGAACGACAGCGGCGGCTGTCCGGTGCGGCACGACCGCGCGCTGCTCCCCGTCCAGGGGGGCGGCAACCGGGGCTGGTGGCCGGACCGGCTCAACCTCAAGCTGCTCGCCAAGGACCCGGCCTCCGGCAGCCCCTTCGGCGCGGGGTTCGACTACGCGGCGGCGTTCGAGTCCCTCGACCTCCCGGCGGTCAAGCGCGACATCGAGGCGGTCATGACCGACTCGAAGGACTGGTGGCCGGCGGACTTCGGGCACTACGGCCCGCTGTTCATCCGCATGGCCTGGCACAGCGCCGGGACGTACCGCATCAGCGACGGGCGCGGCGGGGCCGGCTCGGGCCAGCAGCGGTTCGCGCCGCTCAGCTCCTGGCCGGACAACGTCAGCCTCGACAAGGCCCGGCGACTGCTGTGGCCGGTCAAGCAGAAGTACGGCCGCAAGCTCTCCTGGGCGGACCTGATGGTCCTCACCGGGAACGTCGCCCTGGAGTCGATGGGCCTGCGCACGTTCGGGTTCGGCGGCGGCCGCGAGGACGCGTGGGAGTCCGACGAGGACGTCTACTGGGGTCCCGAGACCGACTGGCTCGACGACCAGCGGTACGGCGCGGGCCGGCAGCTGGAGGACACGTTCGCGGCGGTCCAGATGGGGCTCATCTACGTGAACCCGCAGGGCCCCAACGGGAACCCCGACCCGGTGGAGGCCGCGCACGACATCCGCACGACGTTCAAGCGGATGGCGATGAACGACGAGGAGACCGTCGCGCTCATCGTCGGCGGCCACACGTTCGGCAAAACCCACGGCGCCGCCCCCGAGTCGAACCTGGGCCGCGAACCGGAGGCCGCGCCGCTCGAAGCGCAGGGCCTGGGCTGGGCGAACGCGCACGGCACCGGCGCGGGGAACGACGCGATCACCAGCGGCCTCGAGGGGATCTGGACGAACACCCCCATCCAGTGGGACAACAGCTTCCTGGAGATCCTCTTCGGCTACGAGTGGGAGGTGTTCGACAGCCCGGCCGGGGCGCACCAGTGGCGGCCCAAGGGCGGCGCGGGCGAGGGCACCGTCCCCGACGCGCACGACCCGTCCAAACGCCACGCGCCGACGATGCTCACCACGGACCTCTCGCTGCGGTTCGACCCGGTGTACGAGGCGATCGCGCGGCGGTTCCTCGCGAACCCCGACGAGCTCGCGGACAAGTTCGCGCGCGCCTGGTTCAAACTCACGCACCGCGACATGGGCCCGGTCGTCCGCTATAAGGGCCCGGAGGTCCCGTCCGAGGCGCTCATCTGGCAGGACCCGCTCCCGGCCGCCGACTACGAGCCCGTAGATGAATCCGACATCGCCGACCTCAAGGACCGCGTCCTCGAATCGGGCCCGACCGGCCGCCAGCTCATCGCCGCCGCCTGGGCCGCGGCCTCCTCGTACCGCGGCAGCGACAAACGCGGCGGCGCCAACGGCGGCCGCATCCGCCTCGAACCGCAGAAGGACTGGGAAGTCAACGAACCCGAGTCCCTCGCGGCCGTGCTCCGCGCCCTCGAAGGCGTCCAGGAGGCGTTCAACGCCCGCTCCGGCGGCAAACGCGTCTCCCTCGCCGACCTCGTCGTCCTGGCCGGGTCGGCCGCGATCGAACGCGCCGCCGAAACCGCCGGGCACCACATCGAGGTCCCGTTCACGCCCGGCCGCGTCGACGCCTCGCAGGACCAGACCGACACCGAATCGTTCGCGCCGCTCGAACCGGCCGCCGACGGCTTCCGCAACTACCTCGGCAAAGAGCACCCGCTCCCCGCCGAATACCTGCTCGTCGACCGCGCGAACCTCCTGGGCCTCACCGTCCCGGAGATGACCGTCCTCGTCGGGGGCCTCCGCGTCCTCGGCGCCAACCACGAGGACTCCCCCGTCGGCGTCCTCACCGACCGGCCCGGCGCACTCACCAACGACTACTACCGCAACCTGCTCTCACCCGACATCGAATGGACGCCGGCCTCCGACGACTCGCAGACCTACCAGGCCCGCGACCGCGCCACCGGCGCCGCCAGATGGACGGGCTCCCGCGTCGACCTCGTCTTCGGCTCCAACTCAGAACTCCGCGCCGTCGCCGAGGCCTACGCCGCCGACGACGCCGAATCCCACTTCATCCGCGACTTCAACCGAGCCTGGACCAAAGTCATGAACCTCGACCGCTACGACCTCCGCTAACCGAGAAAAGGCCCCCGGCAGAAAACCGGGGGCCTTTCTCTATGGCCGGTGCGCGAGGGGGGACTTGAACCCCCACGTCCGTAGACACAGGAACCTAAATCCTGCGCGTCTGCCAGTTCCGCCACTCGCGCGAGGTGGTCTGGTACAGGGCAGCAACTAGTGTTTCACACGCATCGGGGGTCCCGTAGTCTGGTGGGGATGACTCGACCTGACAAGCGCGCCGCCGACGAGCTGCGCCCCGTGAAGTTCACCCGATCCTGGACCGACCACCCCGAGGGTTCGGTGCTCGTTGAATTCGGCCGCACCCGGGTGCTCTGCACCGCGACGGTGACGCCGGGCGTGCCGCGCTGGCGGCGCGGGTCCGGCGAGGGCTGGGTGACCGCCGAGTACTCGATGCTCCCGCGCTCCACACACTCGCGCAGCGACCGGGAGTCGATCCGCGGCAAGATCGGCGGCCGCACGCACGAGATCTCGCGCCTCATCGGCCGGTCCCTGCGCGCCTGCATCGACTTCAAAGCCCTCGGCGAGAACACGATCACCCTCGACTGCGATGTGCTGCAGGCCGACGGCGGCACCCGCACGGCCTCGATCACCGGCGCCTACGTCGCGCTGCACGACGCCGTGGACTGGCTCAAGGAGCAGAAGATCGCGCGCAAGCCCGACAAGATCCTGACCACCTCGGTCGCCGCTATCAGCGTCGGCGTCGTCAACGGCGTCCCGGTCCTGGACCTCCCCTACGAGGAGGACGTGGCCGCGTCGGTCGACATGAACGTGGTCTGCACCGGCGAAGGCGACTTCGTCGAGGTCCAGGGCACCGGCGAGGAGGCGGTGTTCAACCGCGCCGAGCTCGACCAGCTGCTCGACCTGGCCCTCAAGGGCTGCAAGGAACTCGCCGGCCTCCAGGCCCGGACCCTCCTCGCCCCGTGAGGGTCCTCCTCGCCACCCGCAACGCCGGGAAGATCGACGAGCTGCGGCAGATCCTCGCCGACGCCGCGCCCGACATCGAACTCGTCGGCCTCGACGCGGTCGCCGACTACCCGGAGACCCCCGAGACCGAGCTGACGTTCGCCGGGAACGCCCTGCTGAAGGCCCGCGACGGCGTGAAGCACACCGGGCTCGCGACGATCGCCGACGACTCCGGCCTCGCCGTCGACGCCCTGAACGGGATGCCCGGAGTGCTCTCGGCCCGCTGGGCCGGCAGCACCAAGGACGACGCCGCGAACAACGAGCTGCTGCTCGACCAGCTCGCCGACGTCGCCAGCGAATGGCGCGGCGCGAAGTTCGTGTGTGCCGCCGCGATCGTCTGGCCCGACGGCCGCGAACTCGTCGTCCACGGCGAGATGCACGGCACCGTCGGACGCGAACCGAAGGGCGCCAACGGGTTCGGCTACGACCCGCTGTTCACCCCCGAAGGGTTCGACCGCACCAGCGCCGAGCTCACGGCCGAAGAGAAGAACGCGATCTCCCACCGGGGCAAGGCGTTCCGGGAACTCGCGACCAAGATCTAGCGACGAGGCGGCCCAAGGGCCGCCTCGCTGCTTCTACAGGCCAGCGCTATCCGGCCTTCAGCAGCTCCAGGGCCTTGTCGGCGTGCGCGTTCATGTTGACCTCGCTCTTGAACGCCCCCAGGACCTTCCGGTCGGCGCCGATGACGAAGGTCTTGCGCTTGGCCCCGAGCATGCCGAGCTTGCGGCGCGCGCCGAAGGCCTCGGCGATCTTCCCGTCGGGGTCGGACAGCAGCGGGTACCCGAAGGAGTGCTTCGCGGCGAAGGCCGCCTGGCGGTCGACGGTGTCGTTCGAGATGCCGACGGGGGTAGCGCCGACGGCCTGGAAGTCGGCGGCGAGGTCGCGGAAGTGGCAGGCCTCGGCGGTGCAGCCGGCCGTCATCGCCTGCGGGTAGAAGAAGAGCACGACCGGGCCGGACTCGAGGAGTTCGTCGAGGCTGCGGGCCGTTCCGGTCTCGTCGTCGAGGGTGAATGCGGGTGCGGTGTCTCCGGTGTCCATGAAGCCGAGTGTATCCGCGGATTCCTGGAATCGACCGTTCGCGGCCGGGCCGCCCGAACCCGTTGCGTTCCGCCAATAGATATAGATACACTCGAATATCACGATTTTGTCAGCAGCAGTCCACGAGATCGCGCTGGCTCCTCAAGGGCCAGGTTGGGAGCGCTCCATGTCCTACAGAGGAGTCATTCCATGTCCACCACCGCCACGGCGGCGCTGGGCGGCAGACGCCGCCGCATCGCCGCCGTCATGTCGATGGTCCTGGCCGCCGTAGCGGCCCTGGCCATCACGGGGCTGTTCAGCAGGGACGAGGCCGAGGCCCACGGCGCGACGGTCTTCCCCGGCTCGCGCCAGTACTTCTGCTATTTCGACGCCCTCAATGCGAACGGCTCGCTCGACCCGTACAACGAGGCCTGCCAGGCCGCGTTCGACCAGGGCGGCGCGACGCCGTTCTACAACTGGTTCGGGAACCTCGACTCCAACGGCGCGGGCCAGACCGTCGGGTACATCCCCGACGGCCAGATCTGCAACGGCGGCGGCAAGGGCCCGTACGACTTCACGGCGTTCAACGACCCGGGCAACTGGCCGCGCACGCACGTGACCGCGGGCGCGACGGTCGAGTGGCGCTACAACAACTGGGCGCACCACCCCGGCCGCTTCGACCTGTACATCACCAAGGACGGGTGGGACCCGAGCCAGCCGCTCGCGTGGGACGACCTGGAGAAGTTCCAGACGATCTCGAACCCGCCGGCGACCGGCGGGGCCGGGACCGAGGAGCACTACTACTACGCGAACATGACGCTCCCGCAGAAGGACGGCTACCACATCGTCTTCACGCACTGGGTGCGCTCGGACTCGAACGAGAACTTCTACGCGTGCTCCGACATCGAGTTCGACGGCGGCAACGGCGAGATCACCGGCATCCGCCCCGGCGCGGAGCTGCCGGGCAACGACGGCGGCGTCGTCAACCCGCCCACCGGGACCCCGACCTCCACGCCCACCTCGACGCCGACGTCGACCCCGACTTCGACGCCGACCGGGAACCCGACGGGGACCTGCACCGCGACGGCGGAGGTCTACTCGTGGTCGGGCGGAGCGACGGTGAACGTCACCGTGAAGAACACGGGCACTTCGACACTCGGGAACTGGATGGTCCACTGGCTGTGGGCCGCGGGTTCGGGGGTGGCCGTCAGGGATTCGTGGAACACGACGATCACCACGATGGGCGACATGCAGATGGCCGGTCCGGCCGGGTGGAACGCGACCATCGCGTCGGGACAGACGGCGAGCTTCGGCTTCAACGTCACGGGCAACCTGACGACGATGCCCGCGATGGACTGCATGCCCGCGTGACAAGGCGGTGATTCGCGAAGGTGACGCCTGCCAGGCCGGAACCTGAACGATCGTCGAAATATCGCCGCTTCGACTCCTCCCCCCGGAGGCCTCCTGGAATACTTGAGCCAGCAGGTCTTCCGGGGGGAGGAGCCATGTCAGCATCCGCAGCGCCGGCGCAAGCCGGGCCTCACACCATGACAGCGTCCACACGGGCCGGCGTCGTCGTCCAGACCTATATCTCCGACCACGTCGACGCGCTCAACCGCGCCATAGCGGCCTTCGAGCGGCAGGCGCCCGGCTCCGCCGGGACCGTCCGGGTCACGATCCACCGGCTGCGCACCGTCATCCGCGGCTACGCGCACCTGTTCACGCAGACGCCGCCGCGCAGCCAGGAGCTCGACCATCTCCTTACGGCGCTCAAGCACACCGAGGACCTGGAGCGGCTCCGCGTCCACTTCTCGGACCGCTTCGACCAGCTCGGCCTCGTGGCCCCGGAGTACCCGAAATGGTATGCGGCCCTTGAGAACGAGATGCGGTCCTCCTATATGCAGGCGGAGGGCGTCGCCTCGCAGACGTGGGTCGCGGTCCTGCTCAGCCAGGTGCGCCTGTTCACCGAGCACGCCCGGATGACCAAGGACGGCGACAAGCCGGCGTCCTCGCTCATGGGCGTCCTCTCGCAGGCGAAGAACCACCTGCTCGACACGTACGGGAAGCTCAGCTACGCCACCGACCTCGCGCTCGCGCGGGACGAGACGCGCGTCGCGGCCCGGGAGGCGCACTTCCTCGCCGAAGCCGCGGTGCCCGCGCTCGGGCAGGCCGCCGAGGACATCGTCACGCCCGTCGCGGATCTGGAGCACCTGCTCAACCAGTACCGGCAGGCGGTGATCGCCCGCAACTGGCTCGTGCGCCTGCCGGGCGCCGACCGGGCCGACCGCCTCACGGCGAGCCTCGCCGACCTCGAGAAGCAGCACCTGCACCAGCTGGGCGAGGAGATCGACCGGGCCGCGCTGGACATGACCGAACGCTGGAAATAGCAAGGAGCAACAGCGGGGGGGGGGGGGGGGGGGGGGGGGGGGGGGGGGGGGGGGGGGGGGGCGGCTTGCGGGGGGGAAGGGGGGGGGGGGGGAGGGGGGGGGGA